>JAHDCN010000037.1:3151-9095 GCA_020629815.1 Verrucomicrobiota bacterium | reverse complement strand
ATTCGGTCGGTACCCATTCGATCAATCAGAGAAAATAAGTCCGGATCCGATTTCCCGCTCTCCAGAAAAGGATCAATCGCATCCGCAAGCAAAGTCATTTGCTGCTTTTCTTCAGCAGACGAAAGCGGATTCCCTCTTCCTTTTACCGGATTAGCAATCCTCGGACTCTCCTGATTTTGCAGCAAAATTGTCTGCGCGGAAATCAAACGCTGCTGCATACCCTTGTCCCGAAGGTAGGAGAGAGCATCACTCGAGGACTCCAAAATCTCCCAGAGGGTATCGTCATCCAGCTTCACCCGCTTCGAAGCGAGATCTTTGAGGCTCGGCGCATCCACTAATTCCAGGGTGTAAAAATTCACTCCCCTTTCCTGATCGCACTCATATACAAGCGACACGGCAGGGTGGTTCACGGATGCCCGTGAACTTGCCTCATCCACAAATGCCTGCACCCAGGCAATCTCTTTCCGGTGCTTTCTATAAAGAGTTTTCAGGGCTACTTTGCGACCAATCGAAGTCTGCTCTGCCTCGTACAAGGCAAAATCGCTATCCTCCTGAATCAACCGGAGCAGTTTGTAATCCCCTAACCGGGTTCCCTCCGGAAGGGTCTCTTCGGGCAATTGTTCCTCATCGGCAGAAGAAGACGATTCGGTGGGATTTTCGCTAACCACGCCACTCACATCCACGGGGATGGTATGATCACTCGGTGGCGGATCATCTTCCCCGTCAGCCCCTGCAATCTGGCCAGGCCCGGCGGCCACTTCGGTCAGCCAGTCCCTCATCACACTGTCATCAACCGGCTTAAAAAATAACCGCTCCCCCTCGACGATCCGATCGTAAAAAGGCGTCATGTCCTCAGTACTGCAGAAAGCGCTGGGAAACAGGCCGAACTTCTGGTGCAAGTGATCCCGAAAATCGAGCACATCTTTGCCGTTGGCTTCGGACAAATCGGCGACCATCACAGACACCGTTTCCAGTTCCTGAACAGTATCCCAGGCAGCATCAGGGGAATCAAATGCCTGGACCGTATCGACTTGGTCCGAAAGGGCATTAGCGATCGCAGCCTGATCCTCTTTTGAGGGGTCGATTATGAGCAGTGTGCGGTTCATGAGTTGTGGAAAGAAGCAGGTTTCGCGCCTGTGTCGAGGTTTTAGCTATCTTATTAGCGCGGGAAGAGGGAATTATCCGGTCCTATTACGGCTGGTTGAGGTATGACCTCTTTGATTTTTTCCTGTTCCATCTCTTCCATACGGATAGTTGAAAGCTCCGGCGGTCGGGAAATTGTGTCCTGAAGCTTGTCCCGATAATACAGCTCAGCAACAAAACCGTGATAAACCCGTTCTCCCAGTTCCCGCTTTTGTTCTTCTGTGAATTCGGGTTGAACATAGATGACCTTAATCTCCTCGACACCCGCTTCCTGCCAATCATAGGGTATGGACGGATATTCGAAAGACGTATCCGCAGTCGAAGTCTCGATTTTTCGACCATCGACTTTGTCGTAGAAATATACCAGAAGAGACATATCGGCACCGGTCGGCTGAACGGAAGAGTCCCCTTCTACGGTGATATTCAGTGAAACCCATTGTCCCTCTTTACTATCCGGTTGCTCATTTACTGAAACTTCACGGATCTTCAGAATATCTGTGGTCGCACCAGAAGCCGTAGCTTGCTCTCCCCGAAGCGAAAGTTCGGCCAATCGGTAGTAATCACCCGACTTCTCCGGTCCGAGTTCGAAAACCCGCTCCCAATAGCCCATCGCCTTTTCGTCCAGCCCCATCTGACTGTAGGTTCCCGCCAACGAGCTCAGAACTCTTGGATGCTCCGGTAACTCTGCCTCGGCCTCACGCAATGCCTTTAAAGCACCCTGCATATTACCACTGCTGCGTAATTCCTCCCCGGTGGAAACCAATCGATTTAGCAAAGGGTCCGAAATTTCTTCCACACTTCCTGCCGCATCTGCAAGAGCTTCGGCAAGCGGCTCAGCATTCGCGGGTCCGGTCAAACTGGGCGCGGGCAAAACGGAAACCGAAGGCTGTGGAGGCACAGTTTCTGTAGGAGTGACCGAAATCGGCTCCTGAGGTCGAAGCACTGGGTTCAGTGATTGAGGGGAACCCGTTTCTCCAGTGACCACTCCAACATTTACCGGGGGCACAGTCACATTTTCAGGGGTGAGAGCCTCCTGTTCGCGCGGAGCATCAACAGCAGAGTTATCAATCACTGTAGGTTCCGGAGTCCGGAAAACCGGTCCCGTCGCGGTCGTCGGCGGAACAACCGCAACTTGAGAAACCGGAAGCGTCTCGCGGGTAAAAATGGCCCATGCTACCGCAAACAACTGGATAGCAGCCAGCAGCCCAATCACCCACATAGAGGTGTTGAAGGTGCGCCCATACTCCGGGCGTGCTGAGAGCATATTATCTGCCATAGAGACCAAGCGGAAGGATTGAACAGGTTCCGGAAAAGGTTCAGGATACCGGAAAAGCCATAATTTTCAACTTTCACAGTGGCTCTAAATCGGAAAAGAAATCCGAAAAAATTGCTGAAGCTTTCCCAAAAAAACGCTATCTTTGCAGCTGTGAATGTTCCCTGCAGTGAAGCGGGGTCCAAAAAATAACCAAAAACCGTTTAGTGCCGTGAGTAGCCACCTATCCAGTGACATCGAGATCGAAGGAGATTTGATCTGCACCACCGATTTGATTTTCGACGGAAATATCAAAGGAAACATTAACTCCAAGGGCAGCCTCACCATCGGTGAGAATGCTACCGTGAATGGCGACCTTCAGGCTGAAAAAGCAGTCATTGAGGGCAAGGTGAACGGAAATGGTGACTTCAACCAGTGCCGCTTGTCACCGACATCAGTGATCACTGGGTCGGTCAGCACCGTCAGCCTCCAAATGGAAGAGGGCGCATCTCTGGCTGGTCAATGTAAGGTCGGCAAAGCGAAGACCTAATTCCGGCTTTTCCTAAAGCTCGCTGCAGATTGCGACAGCATTCGCCGCAGCATGATTATCCGAGTGGCTCAGTGAGATGAGCACCTCGGATATTTTTTTGTCTTCTGCAAATTGCTGACCATCACCGGTGAGTTTCAGAAACGGCTTCCCGTTCTCATCGCGGAGAATCTCCATATCCTTCCACCCCAGCTCAGCACCAATGCCCGTGCCAAATGCTTTGGCCACCGCCTCTTTCGCGGCAAACCGTGCCGCATAGTGTTGGTCCGCTTGTTTCATCCGCGAACAGTAGTGAATCTCTTGCTCGGTAAACACCCGCTCCAGAAACCGGTCTCCAAAGTCCTCTATCGACCGAGTGATTCGTACCGTGTCTACAATATCAATACCAATACCGTAAATTCTCATCAGCTCTGAATTTCCCGGACTAACAGCGAGATCCATGTCACTAACAGAAATCCCCACAGAGCCATCCAGGCTATGGAAAGTAACAATGCCAACCACCAGCGAAACGGCCCCCGCGGCACGAATCCACGATTAGCTTTCCGGTTCTTCAACAAAAGGAAAAAAGCTATTGGTGCAGTAAACAGGGATACAGGCGCCAGCCAGGTCACCAAAGCCAGCGCGCGATTGTCGTAGAGTTTTGTCTTCGCCTGAAAATCGGCTGATTGTTTGTTCTCACGCAAATTGTGAAGACACGGCATACAAAGATCCCTCCCTCCCCAATCTACCGAAGCTTTGCGCGACATGAGGCAACCACACTCATCGCAGACCAGCTCCGCCTTCAGCTCAGGATAGAAGTGGCAGGTTGCATCACCGGAAACGGAAACCATTCCCTGACTGCCTGCATTCGATTCCGGCTCATGAAACAAACGTGGATACACATGGCGCTCCAACCGAATCAGACAAACCGGACACTGCTGCTCCACAATTTCTGAAAAAGAAACCTCTACTGAGGTCCTGCACTTTGGACAATCCAGCAAGGCCGCAGCCGCAGAGGGGCGAATCGGAGGAGGGGAAATCGTTTCTTGATCAGACATTCCGTTTTACGCCGTCTTTTTGATTACCCGGGTAGCACAAATTCGATCGTGCATCGTCCGCTTTTCTAAATCAAATGCACACATCCAATATATGCCACAGCAAAGCACTGCCACGAAACTCGCTGCAAGCATCGAGCCAAGTATTGCGGAAACGCCCAATGCTGCGCTATCACCCTCAATCAAGGTAGCGAAGCCAACGCCCATAATCAGGCTCATTACAATCGTTGCGGGCACCATCACAATCAGATAGTTCAAAGGCTTCTTCACGAGCCATCGGAAAAAAGCCTTTTTGTAGGTGACTGGACTTCGATCGGCGTTAACCACTCGCGCGCCGATCACCATTTTTCCAACGGTCGCACCGTATTTACCGACCATCCAGGTATCGTAAAAAATGCTGAGTGCCAGCATGAAAAGAATCCCGAACCCGTAGGTGACAGCAATGGCTACCGGGAAATTATCCATAGTCGGGTTATTCAGGGCATCGGGAGGAGTCATTACAGCCGCTATCGTATAGGGAATGAAACCAACATAGGTTGGAATCAGCTTCACCAGATAATCCAAAATAGAGCCAAGCACTCTCCACCAAAATCCCACATAAACGTGGGGAGCATCTGACGCGTCTTGCACTGAAGTTTCCCCGGATTCCATCAGGCTCTGGACAAAGGCATCCTTATGCTCAATACCGATCAAAGCGTCACCGTAGGGGACCATCTCCTGGAGCGGATACACCCGACGGGAATGAGCGCATACGCCAATCTCAACAGGTGATCCTTCCTCCGTTTGGCCAAACAAAGGAGTCGCTGCCTGAAAGAACGGAGCCCATTTTTCCTGCCCCTCTTTCCACACCAGCGAATCAGCATTGATCGCACCGGAAACATTCAGATCCAACAGGGTTTGCTCATTGACCGGACCCTGTTGGGTCATCGATTTATCTGTATAAAACCACTCCTCCATGAACAAAAAGGCGACTTCTCGACAGAGAGAAATCGCCTCCAGTTTCGTCAGAAACGCAAAATTGTAAATGAAAAACGGGGTTGGCTAGCCCTCGTTTTTCGTCACTGAACCGTCCAAATAGCTCAGACTCTCCGAAACCCGACTGTAGCAACGGTTCGAGCCTTCATCGTCGCCAAGCGATTTGTAAGCATCGCCGTAGCTGCGGAAAATCCCGATCAACCGTTTGTGATATTGAGATCGAAAGGGCTCAATCATCTGTTCCGATTGCTCGAGGTTTGCCAATGCCAACTCGGCCGACTCTACCCCGGCTGCCGTGACTTCTCTGGCGAGCTTCTTTTCGTTCCCCAGAAACTCGAGGTGACGAATTCGTGCCTCAGCCAATTCGAGAATTCCATCCAGATCAGCCGGCTCATCCCCAAGCGCTTTGTTCAATGATTCCAAGCCCCGTTTCGACAGGCGATATCCAGAGGACCATTGCCCCGCTTCCCGCTCAATACTGCCCAGTTCCGCCAAACTGCGGGAAAGAAGAATTGCAACACTCAAATCTTCCGGATCCTTGCCATTGAGAGGAGACAAAAGGCGAAGCGCTTCATTGAACAACTGGTCCCGGTCTTCTGGCAAGGCCTCTTCTTTCTTACTGAAAAGCTGTCCGAGCTCGACATAAGTCTCCGCTACCTGAACCATCTGAAAAGGCGTGTAACCAAGAGGACCACGCTGAGACTCCACTGTTTCGAGAGCTGCGATGTGAGCATCAATCGACTCATCAATCCGACTGGATAAGTGAAGGGATTTTGCCGCTCTGAATTGTAACTGGCCAATCAACTTTCCAAGCGCTTCCGAATCCGGAGATGTCTCCTGGAGTTTTGAAGCAATACTGGCTGCCCGGGAATACGCTTCGATTGCCTGATCATACTGCTGATGCGCATCGTAGATCTGACCCAGTTGGAAGCTGGTTCCAGCCTGGCGAAGCACCACTCCCGCATCTTCAGGGAAATTACGAAGAACTAGATC
>JAHDCN010000037.1:0-3051 GCA_020629815.1 Verrucomicrobiota bacterium | reverse complement strand
CGCTCCAAAAAAGCTTCCTGTTTTTCGCTTACATCACTGAGCGTTTTCAGGTAATAGTCCCGGGATTTCTCCAGTTCGTCCGCTTTCAGTGAGGCCACACCACTGCCGCCTGCATCATTGCCGTGTGCCATCCGGGAAAAGAACGCATCAGCCGCCTCACGACTCTGCTTCAAATCGGTCATCGTGTCCGACCACCGCTCATCAAGCGCACTAATGTGCTCCTGCTGCGAGTGGACCACCTTATCCAGTTCACTGGCTTTATTTTTGAAAAAGTAAGAACTGCGTAAATACTCTATGAGGTAGTAAGAAGCCACGACAAAGAACAGCCCCAGCGCAACGGCAGTCGCCCGGGCACCAAACAATTTGGCCTTCTGTTTTAGCTTCTCTTTCACAACACGGTCTTCCGCATCTTCCAGAGCAAACTGCTTATCGAGCGCAGCAAACCGATTCCTCACTTCCCGCAAATCCACCGGACGTTTTTTCGGATCAAGCTGCAGGCAATCTTCGATAATCTCCCGGAACAGCTTCTGCTCCCGCGAAACTACTAACTTCCTGGACCACGAAATTTCCGGTGAGTTCTTCACCGAATTCACGTACTCCCGGGCATCAACCGGGACGGGACGACCTCCCGATTTCGCCAATTGTTTGCGCCTTTGTTTCAAATATCCCTGCCCCCTAGGCAAGGATCCACTCACTAGACAAAAAGCGATCACTCCAAAGGAGTAAACATCCCATTTTTTGGCAGCCCCATCCTGCCAATCGCTGCCCTCGCACTCGAGTTGCTCCGGCGAAAAGAAAAAGGTGTTCTCATCCATGTCGATGTGATGCACATCGCCGATCATACCGGAACCAAAATCACTTACGGTGAGAAGGGCTTTCTTACGCTCTTCCCCTTCTTTTACTTCGCTTGCTGGTTGAGCCGCCCGGAAGAAAATATTCCCGGGATGAAGGTTTCCATGAACCACGCCAAACTTATGGGCATGCCCCATTATCTCGACCAGTTTTCGAACGATTGCCCAGGCTTCATTCTCCTTAACCGAATCGCTTTCGGCCAGTGATTCCCCGGGGGCGAACCGGGTGACTGTGTAATAGGGAGAAGCCTCAAGGTGTGTCTGCCGAACACGGGCTATTCCCTTGAGGTTCGGCATATTCTCCAGACGACGAAAGTTGCCTTCCAGGAAGGAGCGATCGATCGACATCGAGTTAAAACGTTTTACAACATATTGGGTGTCCTTCAGTCCGACAGCAAGAAAGGACTCACCTGAACTCCCAGACCCCAGCGGCTCTGTAATCTTCACACCTGGAAGAGAAATATCGTTCATCTACAGAAATCAATAAGCGGATTGGGTTCTTATTACTTACTTTGGGCTTTTTGAAATACTTGCAGAAAATTTAAAAATTTCCGCAAATATTTAAGGAAACTAAACCAAAAACCCCCTTCTTGAAAGCTTTTTTAAAATTTCTACAAGTTTATTAAAATTCTGAGACTCAATCAAGAAAAAAGCACCAAAAGAACGGCTTTTTTGATCGATGCCTCTGAAACTCTCCCCCCATTATTCGAATGTCTGGGAGTGAAGCTTACAAAGCCGCAATAACCGCCGCGATTTTCTCCTGATCCGCTTCTTGAACGTACGGACTCATGGGCAGGCTCAAACACTGAGAAGCAACCTGCTCGGATATCGGAAAGTCACCCTCTTTGTATCCAAGTTTCTCAAAAACCGGCTGCAAGTGAAGAGGAACTGCATAGTAGGAAACACTGGGGATATCCTTCGCTTTCAGAGCGTCGCGAATGACTTCTCGCTGCTCACTCAAAATGGTGTAAATCGCGAATACCGACGTGTTTTCTTCGGCAACTTCAGGAAGGGTAATTCCTGCAATGGGATCCAACAGACATCGATACCGTTCAGCAACCTGCTGACGCAGAACAACTTCCTCCGGAAAAATTTCCAGTTTAGGAATGAGGATCGCCGCCTGTAAGCCATCGAAACGACCATTGATACCCAGAATCGGATGATGGTAGGGCTTGGCTTGCCCGTGGACGCGAATCCACCGAAATTTCTCCGCCAAATCATCGTCATCGGTAAAGAGGGCACCTCCGTCTCCATATCCTCCCAAGGGTTTCGAAGGAAAAAACGATGTGCTTCCGACTAATGAGAGAGCACATGAGTTTTCACCCCGATGAGTCGCCCCAAAAGATTGAGCCGCGTCTTCAATTACCGGCAAGTTTCCATTTCTCTCCGCGATGGCATTGATCGCAGACATGTTTGCTGTCTGGCCATAAATACCGACTGGCATGATTGCCTTTGTTTTGTCGGTGATGGCAGCCTCCAGTTTTTCCGGATCAAGGTTCCAGGTATCCGGCTCAATATCGACAAACACGGGAGTGGCCCCGGTCAGCGCAATCACCTCCGCAGTCGATATCCAGGTGTAGGGAACGGTGATGACTTCATCTCCGGGACCAATCTCCAAAGCCATCAAGGCCATCAGAAGGGAGTCTGTTCCGCTGGCGACCGTTATCGCATGTTTTACTCCGAGAAAATCAGCGAGCAGCTGCTCAAATTCCGCAATCTCCGGGCCGAGTATATACTGGCCATGATCGAGAACCGCCGCAATGCGCCGATCAATTTCCGGCCGGATTCTCTTCTGCTGAGTTTTGAGATCGATGAAGTCCATTTTCCCTTTGGGGATCAAAGAGCCAACCTCTGCTCAGCGCAATGTCGTTTCCGGCAATCAACTGAAATTTATTTTCACCCCGCGAGAACGCCAGGCGCGGTGAATATCTTCTTCCAATTCATCCCAGGAACGGCCATCCAACAAAGCCTCGTATGCCTCTTCCGCACTCTTCTTCGCTTTGAGCCCCTTGAGGAATTCCTTAATCCGGGCGGCATCTTTCTCACCGTCCATATGAAACCAGTAATAGACGACCAATGCCCCAAGCCCATAATTAAGCCGGGAATTAGCGACAAAGGAGCCATAGTCCTGTGTCATATACGCTTTCAAATCAGGAGCTTTGATATCCTCGCCCAGTGCTTTACCTCCGGTATTGTTTTC
>JAHDCN010000466.1 GCA_020629815.1 Verrucomicrobiota bacterium | reverse complement strand
TCGGTCAGGGCGATGTCCTCCAGCTTGAGCCACTTATCGAGAAAGTGCTCGATGAAGCGGTCCGACCTCGGGTCCTTGAGCATGCGTCCGGTTTGCTGACGCAGGACCTCCGGATCGCTCAGTTTTCCCTGACGGGCAAAATTGCGCAGCATCGGATCGGGCGCTGAATTCCAGAGGAAATAGGAAAGCCGCTCTGCGATGGCGTGATCACTGAGCGGGCCTTTGTCGGCATTCATCAGCAGAAAATCCGGCGAGGTCAAAACCGAGCGGTAGCCGGCGATCATGGCTTCGAGAAACGGTTCGCCCCGATTCAGTTTTTGATACACCACCCGCATCGGCAGCTTCATATCGCTCTGCGCAGCCGGACGCCGCAGAGCGCGATTGAGAAATTTCCACATCAACGGAGCCGCCTGTTTGCGAGGCTCCTCGCCTGCATCGACATCGATCACTTCGAGAGACGGTTTTTCATTTCGCCGGGTCGGCTCCACCACACGCGTGACCACTGGATGTTCGCCGAACAGGGCCTGATGACTTTGCGGAGGCCAGTTTTCCACGATTGGGCCCTCCATTTCCAGCCACTGAAAAGCCACACCACGCGCCTTGAAGTTTCGAAACACCTCCGGAGTGGTCAGCTTCTTCCCCGGCTTGCCTTTCTGCGCCATCATGATGCGGGGAAACGGAGCGGAAGCTGCGAGCGGAATAATCTCATCGCCTGGTTCCAGCCACACGCGGACGCTGCCGGTGGTTGGTTGGTAGGCCGGTAGATCGACAAAGCCGAGGGTGCGATCTTTGGTGTAGAAGCCCACGGTCTCGGGTCGATCCGACGGCACGAGTTTGCCGAAGTCATTGAGCACACCGAATCCTCGCACCCGGAGGTCGTAGTATCCGGCCACCTTCGGGCGAAAGGAGCTCACCACCATCGGCAAGTTGAAGGCTCCGTTGGAAAACAGAGCCAGACCGTCGAAATGCGGGGCCTCATCAGTAGCGTAGCCGGGGTCGCCTTTGGTAAAGTCTCCTTTGTAGCGGGTAATCGTGGTGTCGATCTTTTGCCCAATCAACGGCATCGCCTTGCTCTGGCGGAGAAGCACCATCATCCCCCGCCAATCCTGCTTCAGAGAGGCGTGATTGATCACTACCCGGATCTTTTCCGAAGTGGGTTTCTTTTGCTGTGGAGCCACGGCACTCCGCAGAGCGGCATCCGCAACTTCCATCAATCGGCTGGCATGGACGTGGGAAAAATCGAGCGCTTCCGCGGACTTGTCGAAACCATAGGCCGAGCCCTCGGGAGGCAGGGAATCGGCAATGTCGAGACCGGGCAGGGAAAGCAAGTCCTGCAAGGTGTGTTCGTATTCCAGACGATTCAGACGGCGCACCTGGGCGCGACCATTGTCCTTGCGCTCGTCGGTTTCGATGGAAGCCAGATGATCGGCCAGCACCTGGAGAAATTCGGCCCGATCTTCGGCAGAGGGTTGCGGTTCATCCGCAGGTGGCATCTCGGTTTCCTCGACTCGTCCATGCAGAGTGCTCCAGCTCAGATAGTGGCTCCGATCGCGTTCGGCAAACGTCGCCAGTGTCAGGTCGAGGTCAGCCTTGGCCGTGAGGTCGTCGTGACATTCGAGGCAGTGCTTGTCCAAAAAGGTGGAAACGACCTCCGGTAGCTCAGCCTGCGTCGGCACTACCAATCCGAGTGCGACGAAAATGGAAACAAACAATCTCACGCGGAAAGTTACCTATCCGGCAGGGATTTCCAACTACGCGTTTCAGCTGACTGTGGCGATAACAAGGAGGGGCGACATTCTTGTCGCCCGCAGAGGATGGGCAAAGGCAGTGCAAGCGACAAGAGTGTCGCCTCTCCTTGGGAGCACACCTGCAAAATACGCATTCCAGCCGCAAAACCACTTTCCCCAAAAACACGAAGCCGCGATACTGCTCTATGCTTCGAAAACTTCTCCTCGCATTTGCGCTGACCTGCTCCCTCGCCTTTGCCGACGACCGCCCGAATTTCGTTCTGATCTTTATCGATGACATGGGCTATGGCGATATCGAGCCGTTTGGATCGACGCTGAACGATACGCCGAATCTAAACCGCATGGCCGCCGAGGGCATGAAGCTGACCAGTTTCTACGCGGCGCCGGTTTGCTCCGCCTCGCGCGCCCAGCTGCTCACCGGATCGTATGCACCCCGCGTCTCCGTTCCCGGGGTGTTCTTTCCCCGTCAGGCCAACGGGCTGAATCCGGACGAACACACCGTGGCCGACTACCTGCTCGAAGCCGGTTACGCCACGGCCTGTGTCGGCAAATGGCACCTCGGCGATCAGGTCGAATTCCTGCCGACCCGACAAGGTTTTGAGAGCTACTTCGGCATTCCCTATTCCAACGACATGCAGCGCAACGCCACCGAAACCGGCAAGCGCGTCACCCCTTTGCTGCGTGATGAAAAGGTGGCCG
>JAHDCN010000465.1 GCA_020629815.1 Verrucomicrobiota bacterium | reverse complement strand
TTCAAAAAAGACGACATTCGCCGTGTCTATCACCTGCCCTCGGGAGCAACTTTTCAGGAAAAAGTGAACGCCAGCTTCATTGTAAGCGCTGTGCAAAAGCTGCGCTGACTAGCGGTGCCACTTCTCGCGATATTCAGGAATGGAGATCATGGGGGGGCGCTCTTCCTCGACGATCTCCTTTAGGACCTGCTCGTAGCGCTCCCCTTCTGCCTGAAACTGCCGGAAGATATTCGATAACTCCGGAAGCTTCTCGATCATTTCATTGCTTTCCAGGCGATTGAGGAAGCTCTGTAAAATACCAAACGCCATTTTGCCCAAATCTCGCGTCGATTGGTTACGATGCACCCGGCACTCCAGGTCAGTCTGAGCAAATGCTTCCAGTCCACGTTTCTGGTAAACATCAATTAAGTGTGAGGTCTCCACTCCATAGCCAATCGGAAACGGTATTTCCTCCAGAACTTCACGCCGCACCGCATACTCGCCGGACAGCGGCTGGATCATGGCGGTCAATTCCGGGAAAAACAGAGAGAACAGCGGGCGAACCAAAATCTCGGTGACACGACCGCCACCGGAAGGACGAATCCCCTCTGAAAACGCCAGAGGTCGATCATAAAAGGCTTTCACATACTGAATCTCTTTCCGGTAAATCAGTGGAGCAACCAAGCCCGTGACAAACCGCGCATCGATATTGCGAATATCCGCATCCACATAGCAGATAACATCTCCCTTGAGTTCATAGATCGCCTTCCAAAGATTCTCCCCTTTCCCCGGCTTGAATCCCTCAGACGGCAAAATATCAGCTGAGAGATAGGTATCCGCACCAAAGCTGGCAGCGACTTCCAGAGTCTTATCAGAAGAGCCTGAGTCAATCACCGCAATCTCATCTATCAGAGGATAGCGCTCCATCAGCTCACCTTTTAAAATGATGATTTCCTTACCGATGGTTTTCTCCTCATTCAGCGTCGGAATACAAAGGCTGATCGTCAGCCCCGCCTTTTCCTTTGCGGCGACCAACTTCTCCAATTCCCAGAATTCACCGTGATGGAAAGTATTATTCTCCAACCAGTGCTTAATCGTTTTGTCCACTGGGTGGCTCATTCTTCTTCCCCCTTCTTATCGAGAAACTCCAGCATCGCTACGACTTGAGCCAACCCAGTGAAAACCGGTTCGATCTCGACGCTCTCTTCGACGGTTAAAAGATGCGCCCCTTTTGTAATACCGAGAGTGAGGGCAGGAATCTCCCTGTCCAGCAACGCGGCCAACTCAGAGACGCTTGGAGTAATCTTGTAATCCACATCCAACTGACCCAAAATTTGCCGGGCAGCATTCACCAATGAATGATCAAAGCCAATATCGCCGGTGCCTCGATGAGCGATGATGTCCAGACTTGCGCGGCAGCCATTCATCGCACTCACCTTTTCGACAATCACCTCCACCTTGTCCTGAATCGTTGCGACGATCTCTGCACTTTCACTTCGGATCTCAAAACGCAACCGACCACGCGAAGGTGGAGCTGTGAATCCAGACCCTGCCTCGATGGATCCCAGCAGAATGGCTGACTTTGGTTTCTCCGGTATTTCGATCGCAAGTATGCCCTCCAAAATACGATTCAAAAAACCAATCGCTCCGGAACGGTCCATTGAGTCCCAGGCACGGCTTTCTTCCGTTTCAATTATGATCTCACCCCGGGCCATCCCCAGACTGGAAAAACTGAGCCGCCCCAGTTCGGCACCTTCGATGCAGAGAGCTGAATGAATGGGCACCTTCGCATTCTCCAGAAAAAATCGGAGTCCAGCCAAATCCCCCCGCCCCAAACCTTTTGCACTGCCCAAAAGTATCACGTTGGCATCGAGCTGCAGCCCCAGTCGTTCCAGTATCAATGGCAGGCTGGTCAGCACCGCGGCGCCAGTGGAATTGTCTGCGATACCCGGCGCAAAAATGCGATCACTTTGCACCCGCACATTATGGTCTTCTTTCTCAGGCCAGACCTTATCGAGGTGAGCGACTACCAAAATATTCCGGTCACCCGTCTTGCCGGGAATGACACCTATGCTGTTACCTTCTTCATCAATGGCAACATCATCCAATCCAGCTTCTCTGAACCGGTCATCCAGAAAACCTGCGAGCTTCGCCTCATTAAAAGTCGGAGAAGGATATTCCCCCGCCCTCACCAGATCACTCAAGATCAGCTCCCTCATTCCACACACAGAATCACGGTAATCCCGCGCCCGGGATGCAATTACATCAATCAGTTCTTCGTGCATGAAACTCGAGGGTGAAGAAAGAGAGCGATTTAGACCTGTCAACTATCGCCTCTACTTCGGGGCACGTTATAGCAGAATTCACACCCGTTTGGCCGAAAATATGCGACCTTTTGCAGAAAGGCATGAATTTCGGTTTTGTTTCAACCCGTTTTGCCGGAACAGATGGAGTATCGCTGGAAGCAGC
>JAHDCN010000036.1:1479-15468 GCA_020629815.1 Verrucomicrobiota bacterium | reverse complement strand
TTTGTTTCTGGATATCCGCCATAGGCCGCGCAAACATACCACAGTTCTTTTTTCCCTAACAATGAAATACCGATCGATACCAAATGAGTTGTTTGTCGAAAACCGGCAGCGCGTTGCCGCAAAATTACCGAAACAATCCTTCGCGGTATTCAGTTCGTCCGATGTCCCCTGGCGTTGCGCGGATGGATCGACACGGTTTATCCAGAACAGTGATTTGTTTTACCTGACAGGGGCGGATCAGGAAGAGAGCACTCTGGTGCTTTGCCCGGACCATCCGGATCCTGAAAAACGCGAAGTCCTGTTTCTTCGTGAGACCTCAGAACTTATCGAGATCTGGGAGGGCCATAAGTTGACGAAAGAAGAGGCTATTGGTGTTTCCGGTATTGCCAATATCCAATGGAACGACCAGCTCGAGCCCTTTTTGCGGCGGTTGGGCTGGCAGTTCGATACGATTTGTTTGAATCACAATGAGCATTCGCGGACGGGTTCACCTTTGCGGCATACACCTGATGATCGCCTGCGTGAAAAGCTGCAGTCGATTTTTCCGGATCACAAATATGATCGGCTCAGCCCAATCATGCATGAATTGCGGGCGGTCAAATCCACTCACGAAATTGACCTTTTGCAAACCGCCTGCGACATCACCGCAAAGGGCTTCGAGCGTACGCTCAAATTCGTTAAGCCCGGCGTGATGGAATACGAGATTGAAGCAGAGTTGCTTCATGAGTTCGTGCGCCATGGATCCCGGGGTTTCGCCTATGAGCCGATTATTGCATCAGGGAAAAACGCCTGCGTGTTACATTATTTGGTTAACGATCAAGAGTGCAAAGAAGGGCAGCTTTTGCTGATGGATGTCGCAGCCGAATATGGCTACTACAATGCGGACCTGACCAGGACAATTCCGGTGAATGGCAAATTCACACCGAGACAAAAGGATGTCTATAATGCGGTCCTGCGCATTTTCCGCCTTTGTATCGATGAGTTGGCAACACCTGGTAAGCACATGCGCGAGGTGTATCACAAAGAGGTGGCCCGCGCGACCGAAGACGAGCTGATTGCGCTCGGTTTACTGAACGAAGCAGAGGTGAAAGAAGAGCGGAAAGATGAAGAAAAACCGGAGGAAAGTCGCCTGTATCGAAAATACTTTATGCACGGTGTCAGCCATAGTCTTGGCATTGACGTTCACGACGTCTCCCCTGCCCACCTTGAGTTTGTCGAAGGAATGTGTATCACGGTCGAGCCGGGGATCTACCTTCCCGACGAGGGATTCGGCATTCGTTTGGAAAACGACATCATCGTCCGCGAAAGCGGCAATATCGATTTGATGGAATCGATCCCGATCGAGGCGGACGAAATTGAAGAAATAATGGCGGATCGATAGACAGGTCCTAGGCTCCTGCAGGCGCCAATTCGCCAGGGAAGTCGCCGTCGTTTTCCTCACTGCGTTCTTTCTTCTCCGGTTCTGGTTCCTTCTCTTCGGAAGGAAGATCAGGTGGTGTCGGTGAAGAAGGCGGATTCTGAATGCTGCCGTGTTCCATGATTTCCTCGATGTGTGATCCATCAAGGGTCTCATACTCCAGGAGGCCTTGAGCAATCGCCTCCAGCTTGTCCCGATTTTCTTCAATCAAACGCGTTGCCTCCGCGTAGGCTTCGTCGGTTAATTTTTTGACTTCGTCGTCAATTTTCTGCGCGGTTGCCTCGCTATAGTTTCGCGGGGAAGAGATTTCCTTGGCGAGGAAAAGGTGTTCCTGTCCTTCGCCGTACTCCACCATGCCGAGCTCGTCACTCATGCCCCAGTTACAAACCATTTTGCGGGCAATGTCGCTGGCCTGACGAATGTCACCGGTAGCGCCGTTTGTTACGTCGCCAAAAACCAGTTCTTCCGCTACCCGGCCGCCCATGATCAGGATCAGTCGATCGAGCAGATAATTCTTTTTGTAGCTGTATTTGTCCTCCTCGGGCAAATACATGGTTACCCCCAAAGCAGGACCCCGGGGAATGATGGTAACCTTGTGAACGGGGTCGGTATTTTTCACCAACATGCCAAGCAACGCATGGCCGGCTTCATGGTAGGCGGTCAGCTCCTTCTCGTCTTCGCTCAAAGCAAGGCTGCGGCGTTCTTTGCCCCATCGAACTTTGTCTCTGGCTTCTTCCAGCTCTTCCAAGGTAATTGCTTTGAGTCCTTTGCGGGCTGCCAAGAGAGCTGCCTCATTAATGACATTGGCAAGTTCAGCACCGGAGTATCCGGGGGTTCCCCGGGCAACGACTTCCAGATCGACGCCTTCGGCGACTTTTACTTTCTTTGCGTGGACTGAAAGAATCTTTTCCCTCCCGTGCACATCAGGAAGATTCACAGTGATCTGACGATCGAATCGTCCGGGGCGAAGAAGAGCTGGATCGAGAACGTCGGGACGGTTAGTCGCCGCAATGATGATGACTCCTTCCTGTGTGTCGAAACCATCCATCTCGACCAGAAGTGCATTCAAAGTCTGTTCCCGCTCGTCGTGTCCACCGCCCAGGCCGTGGCCACGATGACGGCCGACCGCGTCGATCTCATCGATGAAAATCAGGCAGGGAGCGTTCTTCTTGCCTTGGTCAAACATGTCTCGAACGCGGGACGCACCCACACCGACAAACATTTCGACAAAGTCGGAACCACTGATTGAGAAAAACGGCACGTCTGCTTCGCCAGCAATTGCTCTGGCAAGAAGGGTCTTACCTGTGCCGGGCGATCCGACCAGAAGGCAGCCTTTTGGAATCCGGCCACCAAGGCGTTGGAACTTCTTCGGGTCACGTAGGTATTCGACAATTTCCCATACCTCTTCTTTTGCTTCCTCCACGCCTGCTACGTCCTTGAACGTAACCTTGTTTTTGTCCATCGACATCAACTTGGCTTTGCTTTTGCCGAAGCTCATTGCCCCGCGACCTGCTGATTTCAGCTGGTGACGGAATAACAAATACAACAAAATCAGAAGAATGATCAGTGGCAGGTAAAACGAAAGCAATGCCGCACCCAGACCGTCTGAGTCAACCGGGTGTGCCGTGATTTCGAGATTGTTATCTTTCAGCAATGATCTCAACTCGTCTTCCGCCCAACCCACATTGACCGGAGTTTTGAATTCTTGAAAGCTGGTGGTTGGCCCATTCTCGGAATTGGTTTCTTTGGTGTAAAATCCAGTGATGTATTGTTCCACGCTGGCTTCTTTCTGAACCAGCTTTAGCTGACGTGGCGGCTTTGCATCCGCATCGACACTGATCTTTCCGCTGGTTACCAGTTCTTTGAACTCAGCGTAGTCGATCGTCTCGGAACTACTGGTCAAGTCCTCTGCTTTGAATGCGAGAACAAAAAGTCCCAATGCCACAAAAAGCAGGATCAATCCCTTCCAGTTGAAGCTTCCTTCGCCGCCACCTCCTTTTTGAGAGTTGCGGTCGTTTTTGTTATCCTGATTTCCGTCTTGCATGGGCTGGTTACTAGCTGAGGGGCTTTTCCCATTCGTTACGAACGGGAACTGAAAAAATTACCACACACCCCACGCAATGCAAAGACAACGGAAGCCCCTGTGTTGTTCAACGAAATCCGGCAAACCCAGCTAATACGATTGAAATAAGGTATTAGCAAAATGAATGGTGATTTGCTTTGAATGTTTTTATTTCTATTATTAATTATTCTCATGAAAGCAAATTCCGCTAATGATAACCTCGGTTACGACGACAAAGCTGACACGGAAAAGCTCCGCGGAATTGCGAATGGAGACAGAACCAGTTTCCGCGAACTGGTTGATCGCTATGATGGTCTCCTGTTTGCCGCCATCCAACATGTGTTGAATGACCGAAGTGATTCCGAAGAGGTTCTCCAAGAGGTGTTGTTTTCACTTTGGCAAAAAGCTCACCTGTACCATCCCGATAAAGGCAGACCGGTGACCTGGCTTTCTTCTATGGCCAGAAACCGGGCCATTGATCGACTTCGCAAAAAGCAACGTCAGAGCCGAATTCGGGAATCCTACCATGCTGAGGTCGGTGTGGTTCCCCGGGTCAATATACCGATCAGTGGCTATGAAGCCGCCATAAGGAGGGATCAATGTTACCTTGTTTCACTCGCTCTCAACGAGCTTACGGAAGTTCAGCGCGAAGCGATTGACCTCTACTATTTGAAAGGCATGAGCCAATTGGAGATTGCCAATCAGCTTGGTGAACCCCTGGGCACGATCAAGGCCCGGGTCCGCAGAGGTATGCAACGCCTTCGCGTGTTGTTGGATCGAAAGTCCAATTAGCCGCACGAATACGATTGAAATGGCAGCGTGTTGTCTCTTATCGTTCCGGGATGATATGCGTGCTCCGACTGGCCCTGCTTGCGTTCGTGTTCTCTTCTGCATCTGCTTTTGGAAAGAACAATGATTACGCCAAGGCTGTTGCAAAGGACCTTCTCAAATATAAGCCCGTAGAAAAGGCAAATCAGGGGGACTTAAATAAATTGCGTGGCCAGCTGGTTAAGCTGATTTCCCGGATGGAGGAATCCTACCGAACCAGTAAGCCCAATCCTGTTTCGCTGCTGGAGAAAGCTCACGAGTTTCGGGATGATATTGGACCTTCGGAACAACTCGTTTCGTCCACAGTGATATTGGAAGCCTGGAAGGAAGCCCGCCAACTCGGCGCCTTCTCTGAGGAGGGTCGCTATATTGATCACATTACAAAGGGGCCTTCGAGCGGAAAGAAACCAATATTCGAATATGTCGTTCCGCCTTCACACGATCCCAAATATTCTGCTTACCTCGGAAATATTCGACTGGTCCCGCCTCATCGGGCTCGAAAAGGTGAAGAGCCTACTCATGCTGATTTGGCCTACCTGAATCGCCTGCTTTCTGTCGAGCGGGAGTATCAAGGGATGCAAAAACACAAAAAGTTCGATGAAAAAGGGGACAGCCTGAATCAATTTGGGCGTACCGAGGAGGAGGAAAAGGCGCTTTTCGATGCCGCTGTGGAAGAGGCTGGTGACGCTTTTCACCAAAAGCCCGGGGTTCGGGTGCTGGCGAAGATGGGATCCACCCCGGCTAAGCATAATGATTTCACTTGGCGGCTCGACGTGGAGGTCACCAATCTTTCCCGGCATCCTACAGAGATCACCGTTGATTCGACCATGTTCGGTATTACCTGGAAAGAGCGCTACTATTACAAAATGAAAAATGACAAGCGCACGTTCCAGTTGCGCCGGGGGCAGCAGGAAAAATTTTCGATCACGACCAATTCGGAAAAGTCCTACAAAAACGCTGCCGATGATCTCGACCAGTTAGATAAAAACGAGCGCAAGCGCAGTCGGGTCATTTATCGGGGATTTGCAGTAAAGGTTGAGCACAAAACAGGTAAGGTGAATCAAACCGCAAGCGATCGCCACTTCGACGGATACAATGACAATGGCGATCTTCCCAATTTACATAGTCTGGGAGGGAGCAAGTAATGAACCGCCGCTCTTTGATCTTGAGTGCGGTTGTAATGGGGGTGGGTGTTCAAGCAGAAGAACCTGAGGGCCAAATCAGTATTGTGCTGAACGTGGCAGATCCGGGAAAAAGCGTTCTCGAGCTTTCTGACAAACAGTTTCCTGTGGGCCTGGGAAAAAGGGGAACTACTCCCGCGGGGCAATCTTTTCAGCCTGGATACTCTCTGCTGGGAGAATTTCGCATCAACGCGATCTTGTCAAAGACCCGATTTGAAATGGACCCTCAATTGATTCGGCAGTCCGGAAAAACAGAGGACTGGCTGCGTGAGAATCTCTTTTCGAATATGAGTTCCATCGATTTCGACAATGATGGAAAAGGAGGAGAATACGGAGAAGCTTTTCTGGGGCTGGAGCCGCTGAATTCCACGGCTCGACAGCCGTTTCACTTCGGTGAATACAAGGGAGTCTATCGTTGGTATTCCTATGCAATTCACGGGACCCAGAATGAGGAGCGAATTGGAAAATGCATAACCGGCGGCTGTGTTAACCTGGGTCAGGAGCACCTGCACCAGCTTCTCCAATCGGTTAAATTGGGACAGACAGTAACTATACAGGAACCATGAAAAACGTAATCATACTGGGAGGGGTTTTCCTTCTGTTCATTCCCTTGTTTTTATCGGGAAAAGAGCTTGAGAGTGCAAAGGCTGCCTATGGCAAGATCGATACCGAACTGAATAAAGTATGGTCCAAATTGAAGGATTCCCTTTATGAGACGGAGCTGGATGAGTTGCAGAAAAAGCAGCGCAACTGGCTCGAATATCGAAACTATATGGCTGAGCACGCAGCGCGGAACACCTTGTTAGACAGTGATGCAGACTTGGAGCAATCTGCTGATTATTGGGAAACTATGACCTATATCACCGAGGCACGGGTTGAGGTGTTGAAGGCACTTCTCAATAAGCCGGACGATCTGGTCTGGGAAGGGGTGTGGCGAGACAGCTATGGAGGTCTGTTACTGATTCAAAAGCCCGACGATGATCAAAAGATACCGTTCCTACTCGAATGCGTTCGCGGTCCCACCTTTCATTTGGGGGAATTGGACGGGATTGCGCAAACCAACGGCAGAATGGCACGCTTTTCTACGCAGGCTTTCGAAGATGAAGAAAAACAGACCTGGATCACCTTTCTGTTAAAGCAGGGAGAACTTGAAGTGATTGGTGAGAACACCCATTTTTTCCACGGTGCCAGAGCCCACTTTGATGGACACTACTACCGGATCGGCGCTTTGACTCCTAAGTGGAAAGAGCACCTGGACAAAGCCCGTGCAACGGAAGATCCGTAATTCCCTACCCTTCTTCTTTCAGCCAGGGATCGCGGGCGTTTTCTTCGATTTCCTGATCAAGCTCAGTCATCCTTTTCTGAAGCTTCTTCACCAAATCCGGTTTGGCGCCGGCAAGGTTGTTTTGCTCGCCCATGTCATCTTTCAAATTGAACAATAGAACTTCGGGATCTGCCGGCGGGGCAGCTTTACCGCCTTTTCCCTTCGCCTTGCCTTTCCCGCCGCGTTTTCTGGGATATTTCACCAGCAACTTCCAGTCTCCCTGACGCAGGCCTTCGAGGTTTCCTTGCGAAGTGTAATAAACAAACTCTTTCCGGGGTGACTCTTTCTCAGTTCCTTTCCACAATCCAGTCACATCCAAACCATCAATCTTGCGATCTTCCGGTAGCTCCTTGCCTGTGATTGCTGCGATTGTAGGAAGAATATCAATAGTCCCCGTCAGTTCGTCGCAGACTGTTCCGGCGGGAATGCCCGGGCCACGCATCAAGCAGGGAACACGCTGACCGCCTTCGAACGTGGTACCTTTTCCCTCCCTTAAGGGTCCAGCGGAACCACCATGATGTTTAAACGTCAACCATGGTCCGTTGTCGGTTGTGTAGATGACATAGGTCTTCTTTGAAAGGTCAAGATCATCAAGGGTGTCCAGCAACCGGCCAACTTCAGAATCGATATGCTCGATGGTGTTGATATACGCATTCTTCGGATCGGGATCGCGTACTTCGTCTGGAACATAAAGTGGAATGTGCGGCATCGAGTGAGGGACATAAACGAAAAACGGTTTGTCTTTGTTCGCTTTCACAAAATCGATTGCTTTTTGGGTGCATCGACGTGTGATCGTTCGCTGATCAACCGGCAGCTCCACGATTTCTTTATCTTCGATCAAGGGCGTGTTCCACTTCGTCAATGTGGACTCAGGATCGTCCCAGAGAATGTCCATTCCTTCCCAGCCGCCTTTTGGCTTTCCCTTGTTATCCGGATGGTTCATATCGTTGGAATAGGGAATCCCGTAATAGGTATCAAAGCCGTTGGATACAGGTAGGACTTCCGGGTGATGACCCAGGTGCCATTTGCCGAAGCATCCGGTAGCGTAACCTTGAGCGCTCAAGTGGTCGGCGATCGTGTGTTCTTCCGGATTCAGCCCTTTGGTGGAAGCCGGGAAAAGAACATGTTGATGCATACCCACCCGTTTTGGATAGCTGCCGGTTAAAAGCGCAGCTCGCGAAGGGGTGCAAACCGGGGAAGCAACGACGAAGCTGGTGAACTTTCGCCCCTCGGTGGCGAGTCGATCAATATTCGGTGTCTTGATCGTTTTTGAGCCGAAACTACTCAAGTCTCCGTATCCCTGGTCATCCGTGAATATGATCACGAAATTAGGCTTCTCCTCCGCTGTTGTTGGGCAGGTAAGAAAGAAACAAGTAAACAGGGCTAAGCTGAGCAATAGACGGGATAGCATGAAAGAAGATAAAGCGAAATTTGTGGAATTGCACAAGCGCAATCCAGCCGGAAATCTTTCTAACTGAGTGAACCGAATCTACTACTTCAGTTCCTTCACTTTCATCCCCCGGAACGAGACCACATTGCCGTGATCTTGAAGTGCGATATGACCTTTGCTGGGTTTTCCGAAGTTGGCAAACTTGGTAAACTTACTTGCTGCCACTTTCTTATCCCATTCTTCCGAGCCTTTGACGAACTCGTAGTATTTGACGCCGTTCAGCCAGACGACAGAACCTTGTGGTGAAATCTTAATGTGAAGTTTGTTCCACTCTCCGTGGGGCTTGGCCGCATCTTCCTTTGCTTGATACAACTGATACAACCACCCGGCCTTTTGAGGGTCTTTGCCATTGGTGTGGTCCTGAATCTGAATCTCCGGCCCGGTCATCCAGGGCTTCTTCTCACTTTCTGTACAATGGAACATCAGGCCGCTGTTTCCGCCTTCGGAGATCTTATATTCGACAACGAATTCGAAAGCCTCGTACTGATTTTTAGTAATAATGTCTCCTCCTCCTTTGCCGGTCAGCGTCAGCTCACCGTCTTTTACGATCCATTGTTCTTTTAGTCCCTCGCCGCCGAAATTTCTCCAGTGCTGAGACGCATCCTTTCCGTCAAATAGCGAAACCCAGCCTTCAGCCTTTTCAGCTTCCGTGCCCTGCGCAAATACAGCAGGCGTTGCCAGATAAAGGAGAGAAAGCAATGTGATCAAAAATTTCATGACCGCCAGTTTGGGTGAAAAACGTGACAACTTCAAGAGTTCGTAAACGCCAATCTTCGTTTGGACTATTGTTAAAGAGAGCAAAGGAATGAGTTTGCCTTTTCCAGATGAGTACGACGTTTCTCGGCATCCATTTTGTCGAGCTGTCGAGCCATCATACTCATCCGATGTTGGCTCAGGAAAAATTCACGGTGTTGATCGATGAAGTTCCAAAACAGTCCATCCCAAACCTCGCACCATTCGCCTTTCGGATAGTCCGACATTTTTCGAACATAATTGGAACCGGAAATGTAGGGCTTCGTAGTAAAAATACCACCGTCGGCAAACTGGCTCATTCCAAAGACGTTGGGCACCATCACCCAGTCATATCCGTCGATAAATAATTCGTGGAACCAATCATTCACCTCGATTGGATTGAATCCGCAAAGCAGCATAAAATTGCCAAGCAGCATCAAGCGCTCGATGTGATGGCAATAGGAGTGGTCCAGGATCCTGTGAATTGTCTGGTCGATTGGATCGATACCGGTTTTACCCGTCCAAAAAGAAGCGGGGATACTTCGACTGTGACCAAAGAAGTTTCCGTTTCGCATTTCCACACCGTGCCGGCGATACATAAGAAAAATGAATTCACGCCAACCGATGATCTGTCGAACGAACCCCTCCACCGATTGAATAGGCGTATCATTCTCGGCTGCGAAATCCATTGCCCTTTCGATAATCTGATTGGGCGTTAAGAGTCCAATATTCAGCATCGGCGTCAGGACACTGTGAAACAACACTCGTTCTTTACAGGAGACTGCGTCTTCATATGGACCGAAGCGATCGAATCGCCAGTTCAAAAAGTGTTCCAGCCAATCTTCTGCCGCTTCGTGAGTTGTGGCATAAGCGAATTTGGCGGCGTTACCTGGATAGTCGGCAAACTCTGGACCGGACTCCACATCGGCTATCGCCCTGGCAACCTCATCAGTGATTTGTGGACTCGGTTCCGGCGGTACATCTAGTCCGCCCCGCTTGGGCATCGGCTTCCTGTTTTCGTCATCATAGGACCACCTCCCTCCGGTCGGTTCACCATTCGAATCGATCAGGATATTCATGCGCTGCCGTTGCAGCTTGTAGAAGGCAGCCATGAAAGGTTTCTTCCTTTTTCCGAAATGATCCTCTGCCCAATCTGGTGGGGTGAGAAACATGGGGGACTCGTACTTCTGGCAGACAACATCGTTGTTTTCGCAAAAACGTTCGATTCGTTTGTTGAGTAGAAAATCGCCGGGCTCAGTGAAGTGGAATTCTTGAAACCCTTTTTGAATCAATTGTCGGAGAATCACCTGCACCTGTTTGTCTCGCTGGTAGGAGCAAACTTCGACATTGTAGCCCCGGGATGCGAGACGCGTTGCGAACGCCTGCATAGAAGCTCGGTGCAGCACGATCTTTTGCCTGTGAAATCGACCCGGCGAGGCATCCTTGTCCCCAAAAAACAACGTGTCCTCAATCAAGATCACCGGTCGGGATTTCTTCAGTGCCGGGTGGGGATCAAACAACTGGTGGGGAAAAATTAGTGAAATTTCAGACATGCACCTGTGTTACGTCCGAGCATTGGCACGCGGGCTTTTAGAACCAATTCAATTCAAAGAAGTATGGAGTAAAAAACGACTCGTTTCCCTCCGTTTCGGTTCTACAGTGATTTATGAGAATCCCATTTTACTTAGCTGCTTCCGTTTTTCTTTGCTCCACGCATTTCGCGCAGGAAGCCAACTACGACACCTCGAAGCCTGCTGAGTTGTTGGCTCTGGAATATAAGACTGGCACTACTTATCTCCAAACCACCAACATGATGCAGGCCATGAAGCTGAATATGGGTGGTCAGGCGATCGATCAGAAGATGGATATGAGCAACACCCTCGAGATGACAGCGGCCGATGCTGCTTCGGGTAAGCAGCTCAAGTTTTCGTATACCCGAATGGCTATGGATATGGAAATGATGGGTCAGAAAATGGGGTTTGATTCTGATAAGCCGGATGATAGCGGGAATCCATTTGCTGCTGCTTTCAAAGATATTATCGGAGCTGAGTTTACTGCGACATTGGATGAGAAAAACAAGATCACCAAAATCGAAGGCGTGGAAGAGTTGCAGAAAAAGGCCGGAGCGAACCCAATGACGGCGCAGCTCACTGGCAACATGCTTAGCGAAGACAACTTTAAGAATCTGCTGAACAACTGGTATGCAGATGGATTTCCGAAAACTCCTGTAAAGGCAGGTGATACCTGGCCGATGGATATGGAGATGGCTCTACCTGGTGTGGGGAAGATGAATTACAAAGGCACCTACAAACACCTTGGTCATGTTAAACAGGATGGACACGATTGCATTGCTATTGAAGTAGACGGCAAGATGTCTGTTGAGACCGGTCAGGGTGGCGAAGCTGCGGCCATGGGGATGGAGATTTCCGGTGGTTCCCAAAAAGGCATTATGCTCTGGGACAACAAGCTCGGTTACTTTCGTGGGATGGACCTGAAACAGAACATGAATATGTCTATGCCGAATCCAGCAGGTGGAGAGAAATTAGAAGTTCCTGTGTCGCAGGACATCAAAATGTCGATCAGCACGAAGTGAGGCTATCAGAAAACGGGATCGATCATTTCGCGATCCCTGGCTTCCCATTCCTGTTCGAGCTCCTTCAGTTTGTCGGTTTCCCGATCAGCGAGATCGTTCATTTCCTCAATGTCCTCTGCGAGGTTATAGAGCTCCCACTCTTCACTTCCGCCGAAGCGTCTTCCAGGATTTCGGACGAGTTTCCAGTCACCCATACGAAGCGCTGCTTTCTTCCCGACGCGCCAGTATAGCGACCGGTGCGGAATCGGGGCGGCATCTTCGTCTACCAGAAAAGGGAGCAAATCGACCCCGTCGGTAATATTTTCAGGTTCCACATCTGCCGCTGCCAGACAGGTATCGAACAGGTCGAGACTGATTACGGGTTTTTCGTAAACCTGACCTCCCGAGAGTCTCGACGGCCACTGGAGGAAAAACGGAACCCGAATGCCACCTTCATATAGGGTCCCCTTCTCCCCTCGAAGGGGAAGATTGCTGCTGGTTAACTCCCGGGTTGGTCCACCATTGTCGCTTAAAAAAACGATCAGCGTGTTATCCCAGTCTCCGTTATCCTTCACGGATTGCAGAACCTTCCCGATGCCATCGTCCAGATGACCCAGCATGGCGGCAAAAATTTTCCGCTGGATATCGGCGATTCCTTCGTATTTTTCTGTGTATTTATCGGCACCCTGAAGGGGGCTGTGAACTGCGTTGTAGGAAAGATAAAGAAAGTAGGGTCTTTCAGTGCCACATTGTTTGATAAAGGACACAGCCTCTCTGGTAAACGCATCGGTGAGATTCTGTTCTTCCTCAACCGGCTGGCCATTTCGAAGGATAGGATTGTCCGCATCGTAGTCCGGCTCATTTCCATTCAAATGGGTCGAGAAAATCAGCTTCCCATCGGCCGAGGTCCACATGCCGTTTTTTCCGCCGGGCAGGGTTTTCCGCCGAAGCCAGGTGGTATGTCCTTTCCAGGGTGAAGGAACGAAGTAGTGCCCTTCATGCATGAAACCGAAAAACTCATCAAATCCCCGTCTGATTGGGTTGAAGTGTGCGGTCCCACCCAGATGCCATTTACCAATCATCGCTGTGGAGTACCCAGCCCTGTCGCGAAGCAAATCCGCAATGGTAATCTCGGGCTTTGGTAAGCCAGCGTCGATATCTTCATTGCGAGCGCCGATCGGGTTGTTCTCAAATCCGAACCGGGTTTGGTAACGCCCTGTTATCAGGCCGGCCCTTGAAGCCGCGCAAAACGGCGCAGAAACATAGCCATCTGTGAAACGAACTCCGTTTTTCGCGATCGAGTCGATGTTCGGAGTCGCAATATCGGTTTCGGGGTCTTGAATGCTGGTTTCCCCGTATCCTAAATCATCCACGATGATGAAAACAATATTCGGAAGTTCCCTGGCTTTGATAAAGCCTGAAAGAGTTGCGCTGCTGATCAATACAGCTAAAAAAATCCGAAACATCATAGATTCTACGAAATAAAGATGAAAATGGAATCAAATCAATGAACCATGAGCACAAAAGTCGCTCCGGAATTTCCCGCCAAAAGGCTTGAACTAAGGCAAATTCAGATCGAAGTAAGGTGTTAGGATTTTCCCTCCCCTCGTCGTATCTCCGGAATGCCAGAAGCAGCCAAATCAATTTCTCCAGAAGATATTTCTTCGCAGACCCTCCCGTTCGAAGAGGCTATGGAAAAATTGGAGGATATTATCCGCGATATGGAAGCCGAGCGTCTGCCGCTTGATGACCTAATGCGAAATTTCGAGTCCGCTGTCGCCCTGCATCGCATCTGCGAGGGAAAACTAAATGAAGCGCAGGGTCGTATCGAAATTATCCGGAACGGCGGCGACAAAATCCAAACAGAAATTTTTCCCGATGGGAAAGAATCCGATCAGACCAACGTATCGGAAGAAGAAGAACATTCTGACCAGGAAACTGCTTCCACAGCACATGGAGAACTCTTTTGAATTTACAGACATCCCTACCGAAGATCTGCCCAAGGTGAATTCGCCTGAAGAGCTGAAGGAGTTGCCCCTTGAGGATCTTCCGAAACTGGCGGAACACATTCGGCGAACTCTCATTTCGTGCCTCTCGAAAACAGGAGGTCACCTCGGCCCAAATCTCGGCGTGGTTGAGCTATCCATAGCCCTCCACCGAATTTTCCAAACTCCTAAAGACAAGTTTGTTTTTGATGTGAGTCATCAGGGTTATGTCCACAAAATGCTTACTGGCCGGTGGGACGAGATACATACCATTCGCCAATACGAAGGGTTGAACGGTTTTCTTTTGCGAACGGAAAGTGAGCACGACTGCTACGGAGCTGGACATGCTGGTACAGCCGTTTCGGCTGCTTTGGGAATGGCGGCCGCCCGTGACCTTCAGGAAGGAGATGAACATGTCGTCGCGGTCGCAGGTGATGC
>JAHDCN010000036.1:0-1379 GCA_020629815.1 Verrucomicrobiota bacterium | reverse complement strand
AATCTTCTTTTCCCCAATGTTCTCTTCGAAAAATTCGGCATGCGTTACTACGGGCCGATTGATGGTCACGATGTCGAGCTGCTCGTAAAGACATTCGAATTTTTGAAAGAGCAAGAGGAACCGGTTGTCTTGCATATCATTACGGAGAAGGGCAGAGGCTATGAGCCTGCCAAAGCAAACCCGATGAAGTTCCACGGCCTTGGGCCGTATAAAACCGAAACCGGTGAAACGCCTGCCAGTGATACTCCTACCTACTCGCAGATATATGGAAGATCTTTGGGTGAAATTGCACAGAAAGACAAAGACGTCGTTGCGATTACGGCTGCCATGCCAAGCGGAACAGGGCTTTCCGAGTTCCAGAAAATGGTTCCTGAGCGCTACTATGATGTTGGAATTGCCGAAGAACACGCGGCGCTTTTCGCTTGTGGACAGGCCGTCTTGGGCTTGAAACCGTTTCTTACCATTTACTCTACTTTTTTCCAGCGTGCCTACGACATGGCCGTGCATGACATGGGGATTCAGAACTTGCCGGTTCGTTTGTGTATGGATAGGGCCGGACTGAGTGGCGACGATGGTCCAACCCACCACGGGTTGTTCGATATCGGTTACCTGCGTCATGTTCCAAATTGGATTTTCATGCAGCCAAAAGACGAAGATGAATTCGTCGATATGCTTTGGACCATGGCCAACTACGATGATGGCCCAAGTGCGATCCGATATCCGCGTGGAGCCGGTACCGGCGCCGTGCCGAAGAAAGAGCCTTCATTGCTGAAAATTGGTGAAGCAGAGGTTCTGTCCGAGGGGGAAGATGTTGCCATCATCGGTTTGGGCACCTTCTTTGAAATGGGTGAAACCATTGCAAATCAACTCCGAGAAAAGGGACTATCCGTAACCTTGATCAATCCGCGTTGGATTAAGCCTCTCGACAAAACTGCCATTACCAAAGCAGCACGGAATGCGAAAGTCGTTCTCACTCTCGAAGACCATACCCTTGCAAACGGATTCGGTAGTGCGGTAATTGATTTACTCAATGACGAGAGAATCAACACGCCAGTAGAAAGAGTGGGTTGGCCTGATGAGTTTATTGAACACGGCAAAGTAAGTATTCTGCGGGAGAAACACGGCATAACACCTGAGGCAGGATTAGCAAAGGTGCTGCCGTATGTAGAGGAAAGTCTTTCCACCTCCAGCTCGTCTCCGGTTGCAGTGTAGTTTGATGCAGGCGTTTAGAGTGATTCTCTTTCGGATCTTTCTCCTGCTTGGTCTGGCAACTCAGTTCGCTGAGGCGACACCTCCGGTCATAGTTATCGACCCGGGCCATGGTGGATCAGCAACTGCTGGTTCCTCAAAGAGCCGCACGAACAGCTCATCCAATAATG
>JAHDCN010000464.1 GCA_020629815.1 Verrucomicrobiota bacterium | reverse complement strand
AAGAAAAAAGGCATCGATGAGGATTTGGTGAAAATGCTCGGTGAGTGGAAGGGCAAGAAACGAATCACCTATGCAGGTGGGGCAAAGACTCTCGCTGATCTCGATTTGGTGAACGACCTCAGTGGCGGGAAGCTCGATCTCACGATCGGTTCTGCGTTGGATATTTTTGGCGGCAAGGTGAAATACGCAGACTGCGTTGCTTACAACCAGGACGTCGGCGAAGAGGAGGAATAGCCTAAAGACCGGTATATGGGGGGCGGGCACTCATGCCCGCATGATCCGGGATTCGTGGCGAAAGTGAAGCTTAGCTCCACTTCGCCCTTAGGAACTCCCCGAGCATCCTAACCTTGCTGAGACGGTATCGTTTTTCGAAGACACGATATTGGTCTGCCTCGATCTTGTCGAGAATGCCGCGGTAGATTCGCTTCATCATTTCCGCGGAGCGCATCGATGCGCGGTCTTCCGCCGGGAGCAGTGATTCGGCTTTTGCATAATGAGCCCTCGCCACTTCGCATTCCGCTTTCATCATCTGGCGAAAAGAATTCAAGTCCGGCTCTGCAGAAAGGATTTCATCATCTGAGATGCCAGCATTGGCTAATGACTGACTTGGAATATAGATGCGGCCTTCCCGGGCGTCTTCGCCGACATCCCGGATGATATTGGTCCATTGCAGAGCGTAGCCAAGTTCCACTGCGTAGTCGCGACACTGTGGGTTTTGATAACCGAAAACCTCGATACTGATCAAGCCAACTGCACTGGCAACCCGGTAGCAATATTTCTGTAAGTCCTCACGGGTATCAAAGCGCAGAGGCTCCAGATCCATCTCCACTCCGGCAATGATCTCTTTCAGAACCTCCGGATCCAGAGAGTAGCGTTGCTGCAAATCCCGGAACTCAGATTCAATACCGTCAGCGGGAGAGGTGGCTCCATCGATCAGCTCCCGCCAATGTTGGAGTTGCTCTCGACGTTGCTCGACGGGAATACCGGGATCATCTGCAATATCATCGACTACGCGGCAAAACGCGTAGAAAATTCCCATGTCTCTGCGCCGGTCTGTGGGCAGAACAGCGAGAGCAAAAGCGAGATTGGAACCGCTTCGTTTAACAATTTCCTGGGCGGTCTCCTTCACTTCACTTTGCCGAAGTGATGACCAAATGGATAGTAGACGAAAGCTCCGCGACCGACAATGTCGACTTCCGGCACGCGCCCCCATTCCCGGGAATCGGAGCTGTTGTCGCTGTTGTCGCCCATGGCCCAGTATTCCTTGTCTGCCAGGGTAATCTTTCCGTAGCGCCCGTTGAGAGTGTAGCCCGGCGCATAGTAGCCTTCTTTCGACATTACCTTTTGCATCCCGGGCTCTTTCGCCACTTCGCCATTCACTTTTAAAAGAGGAGGCTCTACCGAGATACTGTCTCCCGGAACTCCCACGAGGCGTTTGATGTAGTGTTGCGAGCCTTGTCTTGGGTCATCAAGCCGTCGCTGAATTACCGGGATACCATTGGTGGCAAAAACAAATACCTCTCCGCGCTTCGGAGCCCGCCAGTTGTAGATGAACTTGTTCACAACGAGCTGATCTCCCGTATCGACAAAGCCCTTGGCAATAACCTGCCCCTTCTTGATCTCCGCCACTTTTTGGTAGGTGGGGAATTTCACAACGTCTTCGTTCAGCAAGGCCGCAACCCGGGAGATTGTTCCCGGTGCGCTGTAGGTCTTCCCGTTCTTGGTTTTCAGGTAAGTCCGGGGAAAAAAGATAAACAGATTACGATCGTAAAAGTGGTCCCGGTCCAGTAGCAAGACGTCGTCCTCTTCCGCCACCCAGTCGACATGGCTTCGGCCATACCAAATCTTGTCAGCAATTTGTTTGATCACGCCGGGTTTCTCATAGCCATCCGGAGCGTTGTATTCCGAATCCGAATTCACACTTTTGTCCGGATAGGCAATGATGCCGTTCAGAGTTGGCTGCATCGAGCCGGTGGGAATTTTAAACTGCTGGATGAAATAGGCCCGAATGCCCATGGCGATGACGACTGCCACGAAGAGGACTTCGATATTTTCCCGCATGGCTGAGGGATTGTAATCCTTTACCGATTTCTTGCAGGTGTCAGAAAGATCATCTGCCATTTCCTGAACCTGGCTGCGAACCAGAGATCGGTCGTCCAGCGCTTCGCGAAAAGCCTCCTGCTTGTCCAGGATCAATTGCTTTCGCTCGTCTTCGATCAAGTCGTCGTTGTAGCGAAGAAATTTCTTCACTCCTTTGAACATCATTTTTCCTTCTTTCCGATCCTTTCGGTTCAGAGGAAGGTCAGCCCCGGGTACGGAATCTTTCCCGTCTTTGGAGTCTTGCTTGGATTGGAACAGAGAAAACATGAAAAGGGGATCAGTCTCCGGTTTTTAACACTTTGATGAAGGCTTCCTGCGGGATGTTGACCTTGCCGATCGACTTCATCCGCTTCTTCCCTTCCT
>JAHDCN010000463.1 GCA_020629815.1 Verrucomicrobiota bacterium | reverse complement strand
AATCAGCTTCGATTGGAAGATGGAAAAGATCAGGGTCGGGATGACGATCAGCGGAATGTTTGGCCAAATTTTCCCACTGACACCGCTGAGCCCGAGCATGGGCGTGAAGGCCATCGCGGTGGTGAGGACGCCGAAAATCACAACGATGCCGACTTCGTGTGTTCCTTTGGGCGCGGCGATCTTCGGGTGCTCGCCTTTGCGCATGCGGCTGTAGACATTTTCCCCGACGACAATGGCATCATCGACCACAATCCCAAGCACGAGAATGAAAGCGAACAGGGAGATCATGTTGATCGAAATGCCGGTGGTCGGCATCAGCCAAATCGCTCCGGCAAAGGAAACCGGAATCCCGATCGCCACGAGGATTGCCAGACTTGGCCGCAGGAAAAGGGCGAGCACGATACCAACCAGAATCAATCCCGTGAGGCCATTGCGGGCGAGCAAATCGAGTCTGCCGGAAAGGTAAACTGAGTCGTCTTTCCAGAGTTCGAGTTTTACCCCGGCGGGCAGATTTTGCGGTGCAACTTCGCTGACGTATTTTTTCACCGTCTCGGCAATCTTCAGCGTGTCTTCATTGCCGACTCGAAAGACATTCACCAGAATAGCTGGGCGCCCGTCGAAGCGTGTTTCCAGGCGGTCTTCTTCAAAGCCGTCACGGATCGTCGCGATGTCGGAAAGTTTCACTTTCGACCCGTTGGGTCGAGTGATCACGGTGATCGGGGCAAACTCTTCCGCATTGTAACGACGCGACTCGGTGCGGATCAGAACTTCACCGCCATCGGTGCGAACCGAGCCCCCCGGTAGGTCGAGCGAGGACTGGCGAACGGCGTTGGCGACTTGATCAAAGGTGATGCCGTAGCTGCGCAGCGTTTGTTCGGAAACTTCAATCGAGATTTCGTAATCTCGGACCCCTGCCAGTTTGGCCTGGGTGATCTCGGTTTCGCCATCGCGATAGACCAGTAAACCAGAGCGAACTTTCTCGGCCATCTCGCGCAGCGTTTTCTCATCGGTCTCTGCCGACACGGCAATACTCATCACCTGGGCGGTGATCAGCAGCTCCTCCAGCTTCGGTTCCTCCGCTTCTTCGGCCAGGTTTTGAATCGCATCGACACGCGATTTCACATCGTCCATGACGTTGCGTGTGTCGTAGCCAACTGCGACTTCGACCGTGATCGAACCAACTCCCTGGGCTGCGACGGAACGCAAGGTATCGATCCCATCGAGATCCTGAATGGCTTCCTCGATGGGGACGATGATGCCTTTCTCGACTTCTTCCGGCGTTGCATTCGGGTAAACGACCGAGATGGAAATGGCGTCGATGGAGGTCTCCGGAAAGATCTCCTTTTTCATCTTCGGCCAGGTCAGGAAACCCTGCACCAGCACGAGCAGCATCAGGAAGTTTGCTGCTACGTGGTTGCGACTGAACCAATCGATGATGCCCATTTTTGGAGTCCTTAGTTATTGGTTCTAGTTTTTTGTTTCCAGCTGACCCCTGATTTTCACCTTCGTTCCTTCGATCATGCCGGGGAGCTCGGTGAGGCAGATTTGATCATTCTCGTTCAAGCCATCCGAGACCAGGACGGTGTCGCCCTCACGACGCAGGATGGTGACCTCGCGGAACTTCAGGGTGCTTGCGCTATCGACCAGGACGACGCGCTTCAAATCGAGGAAGGCAGGAAAGGGGACTTTGACGATGCCGGGAAAGGAAGTGCCTTCAATTTTTGCGCTGGCAAACAGTCCCGGCTGCAGCAGGATGTCTTTGCTGTCCGGTGGCGTTTTAATCTGCGCTACAATATGGAACGAGCGGCTGGTTCGGTCGATCTCGCCCTCGGTGCGGACAATTTCCGCCTGCCAGGTTCTCGAATCGGCTCCGGCATCGGCGGTGAGTTCCACCATTCCGGTGGGATTGCCAAAGGTGTCCTTTTTCAGGAAAGAGAGTTCGTCTACAGAAACCGGAAGCCGAATTTCGAATGGAGTGGTCTGGAAAACTTCGGCAATGGGCGCGCCGGGTGCAAGATAGCTGCCGAGCTCAGTGGAGGTGCGGGAAACGGTGCAGGGATACGGAGCGGTCACTTTCGTTTTCTGCAGGTCACGCGTTGCCTTTTCAATACTGGCCGAAGCCGCTGCGATGCGGGTAGTGGCGCTTTTGATTTGGGGAACGCGCAGGGCGAGTTCGCTTGGACTGCCGCCGCGGCCGAGACGTTTCCAATCACGACGCGCCTGCTCGGCCTTGGCTTTTTCGTTGGCGAGGCTGGCTTCGGCATCGGCAATGGAAGCTTCGGCCTGAGCCACGGCGGAGACATAGTCAGCGGAGTCGATTTCCAGGATCACTTCACCTGCGGAAAAGGTGCCGCCGTTTTCAAACTTATGGGAAACGGAAATGATCTTGCCGGCCACCTCGGCAGCCAGCTGCGATCGACGAGCGGCCTGGACCATGCCCTGCGAAGGAATCGTGATCGCAACCG
>JAHDCN010000035.1:9879-15564 GCA_020629815.1 Verrucomicrobiota bacterium | reverse complement strand
TCGTTGGCGGTATGCGCGTTTTGGGAACCACAGTGGGTCATCCAGACCTCGGCGTTTTGACCAAGGAGCGCGGCAAACTGACCAATGACTTCTTCGTTAATCTGACCAGCATGGACACCGAGTGGAAGATCTCATCCGTTTGCGATCACTTCTTTGAAGGCCGCGATCGGGAGTCCGGCGACCTGAACTGGACCGCCACTTCTGTGGATCTGGTCTTTGGTTCCAACTCGCAGCTTCGCGCTCTCGCCGAAGTCTACGCGAGTAATGACGGCAAGAAAAAGTTCGTCGAAGACTTCGTCGCTGCCTGGAATAAGGTGATGAATCTGGATCGCTACGACCTGAGCGAAAGCTAATCCGATTCTCGACAATTCGAATTAACAAAGGCCTGTCTGTGAAAGCAGACAGGCCTTTTTGCTTGGGAATATTCCCTCCTTGCGGAATTGCCGCTGTTCAGAAAACGAGTCACACTTTCGGTATGGGAAAATTCATCCTGTCTATCTTTCTATTCGTTGGCTACTTCAGTTCGTTCGCCCAAGACAACTACCAGCCGCGCAATACCCAGGCGCCCGGCGAGGAACCGCCCACTCCTCAGGAGGCAGCTGATCTGATCACAGTCCCCGAAGGATTCCAGGTGCGCTTGTTTGCCGGTGATCCGGATGTTCGCCAACCGGTAGCGATGGCTCTCGATGATCGGGGGCGCTTGTTTGTCGGGGAATCCTATTCCTACAAAGAGTGGGAGAAGAAAGGCGAAGATCGGATCCTGATTTTTGAAGATACTGATAACGACGGCCGTCACGACTCGCGCAAAGTATTCGTCAGCGGGATCGATCACCTTTCCGGCATGACTGTCGGTTGGGGCGGGGTTTGGGTATGCTCCTCTCCCAACCTGTTGTTTTATCCAGATAAAAACCGCGACGATATTCCCGATGGAGAGCCAGTGGTCGTGCTCGATGGCTGGACGACTAAAGCAAAGCACAACTTTTTCAATGGCCTCACCTGGGGCATCGACGGTTGGTTGTATGGTCGGCATGGGATCACATCCCCCAGCAAGGTTGGCAAGCCCGGAGCACCCGCCGGTGAACGGATTGAGTTCGACTGTGCGATCTGGCGCTACCATCCGGGAACGGAAAAATTCGAAGTCGTTTGCCGAGGCACTACCAACCCCTGGGGCATGGACTGGAATGAAAAGGGTGACCTGTTTTTCACCAACAATGTGAACGGTCATCTCTGGCACGCGATTCCCGGCGCCTACTACCCGCGTATGGGAAACCGCGCGGATCCGTTTACCAAGTTTGTCTACGACCGAATCGGCATGTGCTGCGACCACCTGCATCACGCAGGAGCCCACACCGACTGGACCAAGACACGCGATGGCAAAGGAGTTCACGGCGAGCTCGGCGGCGGGCACTCCCACAGTGGCGGAATGATTTATCAAGGTGGCAAGTGGCCGGCGAAGTATCACGACAAGATGTTCATGTGCAACACCCACGGGCGTCGGGTCAATGTCGATCGACTCGAGCCAAAAGGCAGCACCTACGTCGGCAAGCATGAGCCCGACTTTCTCCACGCGAACAATTCCTGGTTTCGCGGAGTGCAATTGATCTACGGTCCCGACGGTGATGTCTATCTCAGCGACTGGGTCGACAACGGAGAATGTCACGACAACGACGGCGTGCACCGAACCTCAGGCAGGATATACAAAATCATCTACGGCGAGCCAAGTCCGCCGATGCAGGAGAACTTGTGGGAGATGAGCAATGAGGAATTGCTGGCTCTACAGGAGCACGAGAATGAGTGGTATGCGAGGAAGTCGCGGTGGATTCTGTTGGAACGGATTAAGTCCGGAGAATTCCCCCTTCGACGCTGGATAGATGGTGAAAAGATCTTTGATCAAAACTTTTCAGTCGATGACTTCAATCGAACATTCCGGAAACTTTTCGCTCACAGCAGTCAATCAGCACTTTCACAGTATGGGGGTATTGTTGAGACTCGCAAAGCGGCGTCAGCCCTGAGAGAGCAAGATGGGGAAGAAGTCTGGCTATCAGCAGAGAGAATACTGCGGACTTCTTCGAATGACACTACTATCAACCTCTTAACCTACTACGGAATCAAAGACCATGCGGCAGCGCACCCCGCGGAATGCCAAAACCTTCTGCAAATCGCCGCTGAGAAACGCCCCCTCTTCACCAAAAACCTCTCCCAAAACCTGGCGGAAAACGGCGTCTTTGCTCCGTTGATTTCGACTCTTCAGGAAACTACGAACGACCAGCAGGCTGCCTCTATTCTGGCGGGATTTGCACCGGGCATTCAAGGTCGCAAAGACTTGGAGGAGCCGAATGGATGGTCAGAGGTTTTCATCAAGTTTTTCGACAACCCAGACATGCGCGCCGACGTGCTGGCCATTCATCAGATTTTTGATGAGGACGGCAGCCGCAACAAACTGCGCGAACTACTGACTGGTGACCCGACTCGCAATGAGCCTCAACTCGCGCTCGATTTGCTTGCGAGCAGGCCCGCCTCTGGTCTTACCGATTCGATTCTTCCACTCCTCGAAAATCCGGATTTGTCGAACAAAGTCATTCCCGTTCTCGCTCGAATGGGCAAACCGGATATCGGCAAGGCCATAGTGGATCGCTATTCGCAATTTCCTCCAGCGACCCAAGCTTTGGCAGTGACCTCACTTTCTTCCAATCGCAAGCTGGCAGGAGTTCTGCTCGATGCCATTTCGGCAAAACAAATCCCCCGCCACGCCGTAACCGCCTATCACGCCCGTGAAATCCAAACCTACAAGGACGACGCGCTAAATCAGCAGCTCGCCAAATCCTGGGGACGTCTCGGTAGTTCTTCTAGCGACAAAAGAGCAGAGATTAAAAAGTGGCAGGACCAGTTACTTCCCGACGTGTTGGCAAAGGCCGACCTCAAGAATGGCCATGCCAAATTTCAGCAGCTTTGTATGGCCTGTCACAATCTAAATGGCGAAGGAGGCAACATCGGCCCGGAGCTGACCGGGGCCAATCGCGACGATTTGTATTATCTTTTGGAAAACATTATCGATCCCAGCGCGACTTTGCCTGCGGACTATCGCATGACCGTCGTCACTCAAAAGGATGATTCGGTTATTTCCGGAAACGTAGAGAGCGAAAATGAGTATACGATTACTCTGAGAACGCTCGCAGATTCCCAAGTCATTCAGAAAGACAGCATCCTGAAGCGGGAAATTCTACCGCAGTCACTGATGCCGGAAGGATTGCTGCAAACTCTGAATCCTGACGATGTCCGCGACTTGATTGCGTTTCTTCAAGAGTGAGACGGAAGCATCTCCAAAATTTGGCCGAGCTCGGTGACCACCGCATCCGGTTCTACTTCGTTGTTGTAGAGCCGAAGACTTCTCGCATCCCCGGCAAACAACGCTGTGACGAATCCCTCGGCCTGAGCGGGTGCGATATCCTTTCGCAAATCGTTGCCAACATACAGGGTATGGTCCGCGACCAAACCCTGTTGGGTCAGACGATCTGACAACTTTCGATACAAGTTTCGTGAGGGTTTCCCCTCCCGCTCCTGGTAGGAAAAAATCATCAACTCCGGATCGAACCCCAACTCTTCCAGAGTAGACCCGAGAAATGCAGGAAACATGTGCTGCGTATAAAACTGCGCATTCGAAACAATGCCGAGCGGAATATTTTTTTGCCCAATTTCTTTGATCACCTCAGCCAGCCCCGGCATCGGCCACACCGGATTCGCTGCGCATTCATAGGCGACCGCGGCCTGTTCGACCACCAGATCGTCCTCCAGAATGTCGGCCCAAATTTCTCGAATCTCTACCTCAGGAAATTCCACTCCTCGCTCCCGAGTCTCTTTTTGCGCCAAGCCAATTCCCTCGTGATATTCCTGCAAGGCTTCTGCCGGATCGCGTTTGCAATCCACTGCCGCAAGCGCCGTTTCCATCGCATGCAGCGAAGCATTTTCATCCGCGAGACTGATATCCCCTGCTGCCGAAATAATCAGTGTCCCGTAAATGTCGAAAACCACAGCATCTACTTTCTCGAGCTGCGGCAAACGAATCTCGCTATCGGTTGGATCCGGATCCAACGGGCGGGAGTGGTTCGCAAAATAGGATGGGTGGTCATGGCTCATACGCTATCAGGTTCGCAGTAAATTCAGGCGCGCTGGACTCAAGAACTCGTCGAGAACTTTTCCCGGATTCAAATGCCGTATGCGCCGACTGATTCGACTCTTTCCTACTCGCCGATAAATGGTTTCCAGTTTCCCGCCGTAAGAATCAATGCTGAAATGCCGGGCTACCGGTGCAGAGCGGGCAGCAATCTCTTCCGCCGACATGGGATCTATTTTGGGTGCTTTCACTTCTTCACATAGATCAGGCTGCTCTGCGAGTTTCTCTAAAACGGAGATTTGGAACGGTTCCGACAACACTCCGAAATCGATATACCCGTCTTTTATCCAAACCTGCTTCGCCTGCTCAACAGCGCCATCGGGCAATACCCTGTCATAGGCGAGATAGGTTTGCCGAAGAACGCCGTCCATCGCCTGATCGAGCTCAGCCTGATCAATCCACGAAACTGGGATCTCGAGCCTTTCATACATATGCCCCAAATCGATTTCTTTCTCTGAAAAGTCGCGTGTGATCCGCTCGAGTCTTCGGCCAAACACGCTTTTGCCGGAAACCCAGGGCTCCAAAAATGCGAGACCAAATCCTTCAGCGATGCTGGTCGTCACCAAACAGTCTGCCCAACCAATGAGATCGGAAAACTGCCATTCTCCGGAATCTGATATACCCAACTTCACCGGAATCGCGAGACGCTCCGCGACCTCTCTCCATTGCTCATGAGTCGATTGCCACTCGGGGTTCTCCGGTGACAAGGTGGTCGCAAAATCAAATTCCTGCCGGTTCAGAAATGCCAACAGCAATAGCTCACCAATGTTCTTTCTCCGAATACCGCGTGTCGGATAAAGAACCCATTTTTTGTCCCGGGAAAAAGGTCGATCAGTTGGTTTCGTCTCGACCGATATGGGTAACACCGCATTTGGCAACAAATGAAGCCGATCAGGATCGACCCCCGCGCGCGACAGGAACCGGTAGTCACGACTATTGATGGTCGCGTAGTGGATGTGCCGCGCCGTCGGATACAGTGCCTCTTCAAATCTCTCAATATTTTCGAACGAAGAACGCTGCAATGCGTAATTCTGAGGACGCCCGTCCTCGGGAAAGTCGTGGAGTTGCAGTAATATTCTCTGTTTCTGACCTGCCAATTCCCGAATCGCCGGTGGCAGCAAGACATTCTTCCCCAAGCTGTGGTTATGGAAGTGCCAGAGATCAGGGTCGGTGCCAAAGTGTTCACGGGCAGCATCGAGCAACGCCTCCGCCAGACCGCTCGCGACAGTCGGATTGCCTTCGGATCGATAGGTGAGCGCCGGTTGAACAATCACCGTTGTCCCCGCAATCTCCTCAACCGAATCTTCACCCGAGAAGATTACGATATTGGCTTTTCCGCGCAGTGCCTTTACTGCGGTCTCGATCACTCGCGTCACGCCTCCGCGGCGCAGGTGGTAGTGGACAATGACGATATTCTGCATCGGCTCGCTTCTTCGTCCAATCACTAGCGCATCTGCGAATTTCTGCCAATCGAATTCGGCATTAAGGGACACGGGCACTCTTGCCCGTGATCG
>JAHDCN010000035.1:0-9779 GCA_020629815.1 Verrucomicrobiota bacterium | reverse complement strand
GCTCTCGGGGCACGGGCACTCTTGCCCGTGATCGGTGTATCTGCGGGCAGGAGTGCCCGCAACCCATTCACCAACCTAGCTCAACCGAATAATTTTCTTCGCATTACCGGACAAGATTTTCGTCAGAACTTTTTCATCCTTCACAAAGCGGCGGACATTGTCGATCTGTCCCGTTCCAGAGCACGAATCTCCTTGCCCTTCGATATCCGCGCAATCGGTTCCGAGGCAGATTTTGTCCTGATGCCGTTCGAGAAATCCAATAGCGTGCTTTTCGTCGCGACTGAGCGCATTTTTCCCGGACCCTGCAGAAAGGTCGGCAAACATATTCGGATAATCAGCAAGATACCGGTCGGTCAGGCCGCCGGCTTTGACTGGGCCTTTAGGGTACATCACCTCCTGCTGATGATTCGCATCGATGTTACCCCACCAGGTCTGGGCATGACCGATGAAATTCACCTTCGGGTATTTTTCCAACATTTTGTGGAAGCGCTCAAAACCTGTGTTGTAGGCCTTGTGTTCAAAATGTAGCAACACCGGCACTTCAAACTCAGAAGCCACCTCATAGATTTTCTGCATGGGAGCCGAGTCGCATTCCAACTTAAACTTTGATTCACCAATCCCAAGGGCACCACGCTTCAGCCATTTCTCCAGCTCTGCCACCGCTTCGGGCTTGTCGGGAACTTCATTACAAAAGTAGACGAATCGATCCGGATACTGTTTGGCGAGACGAGCGGATGCCTCGGTGCCGTACACCCGGGCAGCGAGACCATTGGCTCGACCTCCGTTGGTAGAACTCCGGGCGATCATTGCACCGGAAGGAAGCAAAACAGTTTTGGTCACGCCCATTCGATCCTGATGATCGACCAGCGCTTTGTTATAGCGGCCGAGGAAATTTACATGCTGGTGAATATCGATCAGCTCAGGTGAGCGTTTCGATTTTTGTGATAACCCGGTTGAAACTGCGAATGCGGCCAGCGTCCCTGATGCCGCCGCTTTTGCGAATTGTCTGCGCTTCATGAAATGTCGTACGATTGCTGGTTCAACAGAGTCTATGATTTTTTCGTTAGCAAAGCACTCACTGATCTACGCCCTGCTTTTTTCGATTTCGGCAGTTCACGCCGAGCCACAAGCAGATGTAAAAGATTTGCCACGAATTCCAGCAACGGAACCTGAAGATGCAATTGAGACATTCGAGATCAGGCCGGGCTTTGAGCTGCAACTGGCAGCTCACGAGCCGGAGGTCGTGGATCCAATCGCGATGTGTTTCGACGAGGATGGTCGTATGTTCGTAGTCGAAATGCGCGGCTACTCGGAACGTCGCGATGATGAGCTCGGTCGGATTCGGATGCTGGAGGACACTGACGGTGATGGCGTGTACGAGAAAGCGACGGTTTACCTCGACAAGCTGAAATGGCCGACTGCTGTGCTTTGTTACCAAGGGGGGATTTTTGTCGGCGCCACTCCGGATATTTTCTACGCAAAAGACACCGATGGCGACGGTGTTGCCGACGAAAAGAAAACGGTCTTCACCGGCTTCGGCAAAGGCAAAGAGATGCGTTTGAATATGCAGGCTCTGTTCAATAGTTTTCGCTGGGGCCCGGACAATCGAATCTGGGGAGCGACCGCTGCAAATGGCGGATCGATCACCCGGCCCGACGACAGCTCATTTGCTGAAGTTTCCCTGCGAGGAGCGGATTTTTCCTTCGATCCAGAATTGCTGGACCTGCGTCCGGAAAATGGAACTGCCCAATACGGGATGAGCTTTGACTCACAGGGACGTCGCTACATTTGCAGCAACTCCAGACATCTCATTTGGGTAGCGTGGGAGCGCAGCCAACTAAAGCCGAATCCTTGGTTTCGTATGCCACCTGCTCTCACTGGCATCGCAACCGATGGATCGGCTGCCCCGGTATTTCGGATCAGCGACGATGAACCGTGGCGGGTGGTTCGCACCCGTTGGCGCGTGTCGGGTGTGGTGAAAGGTATCGTTGAAGGCGGAGGCCGGGTATCTGGATATTTCACTTCGGCCACTGGTATTAATCTGTTTTGGGGCGATGCCTTCGGCGAGGGTTTTCGCGACAATGTTTTCGTTGGTGATGTCGGCAGCAACCTGCTTCATCGGAAGATTCTTTCGAGATCGAATGGCAAATCACAACCCATCGCAAAACGCCCAGCAGATGAACAGGAAACCGAATTTCTGCGCAGCAGCGACAACTGGTTTCGCCCCGCGAGCACCCACAATGGACCCGACGGATGTCTGTATGTTTGCGATATGTATCGGGAGGTAATCGAACACCCCTGGTCACTGCCTGAGGGAATCAAGAAGCACCTCGATCTGAACAGCGGCAACGATCGAGGACGAATCTACCGGATTCAGCCGGAAGGGCATCAGCGCCGAAGTATCCCGCGACTCTCGGAAGCTTCCGATGAGGACCTGCAAGACCTCATCAACCACCCCAACGACTGGCATCAAACCACTGCGCGTCGACTTTTGTACGAACGCGGCGTCGCCGCAGAAGTGAAGCAGGCTCCCGATCAGTTTACCGCTGATCTCTCAGCCGAATCTCCGCTTTTGGAAAATCTCGAGCGGGCTCAGGGCGATACCTGGGCGGAGGCGGCCCTGCTCAACTCGCTTCGAAATATGGAATCACTGAAGGAGGCCTGGACCCGAATAGACAAAGGCTCTTCTCCTTCTTTTCGTAGTAGCCTTCTGGCTATGATCGGTCGATCAGGAAATTTAGAATTGATGGAGTCGATTCTTGCAGAACTTAGCGAGCAACCAGTCAGAGCCGAGACAGCTGCAGTTATTTCCGGATTACAATCCGGCAGCGGAACAAGTCCCTCCTGGAAAAAACTTAGTGCGAGTAGTTCTTTCATGAAACTACAGGCCAGAGCGCGGAATACAGCTCAAAGCCCTGAAGCCTCAACAGCCGACAAGCAAGCGGCATTGAGTATTCTGTCGGGCGACAATTCAGAGAAAACCACACAACTGCTGCGCAAGATCGTTGCCGATCATTCAGTCGAATCCGGGCTGCGTCTGTCCGCTGCTCGCAGTCTCACTGATACCGATTTTCTCATTCAGAACTACGCGTCTCTTCCAGGACTTGCCAAAACGGAGGTGGCCAATCGAGCCGTTTCCAGAGCAGACAATGCAAAAGCTTTCCTCCTTGCCATTCAGTCCGGCAAAATCAAGATCGAGTCTGTTGCGGCAGATGCTCTGGAGAAATTGCGAAATCACTCTGATGTCGAAACGAAAAATTTGGCTGCCTCTGTTTTGCCGAAAATTGCCTCCCGTTCTGCAGCGGTCGCAGACTATCAGGCTACTCTGAAACTTACCGGTGATGCGCGAAACGGTGAAACGAAATTCGCAGCCCTATGTATTGGCTGCCACAAGACACCAGACGGAAAAGGCTGGGAACTTGGCCCTGACATTCAGACCTACCGGACCGCCGGCCCCGAATCGATTCTTACCAATATTCTCGATCCCAACAAAGAAGTCGCACCACAGTATCAGGCCTTCACTTTCCAAATTGGAGAAGAGATTCTCACAGGAATTATTGGTTCCGAAGATAGCACCCAAATCACTGTCAAGATGCCCGGCGGACTCGAGAAAACCTTTCCTCGAAAAAAGGTGACGAGCATGAAAGGCCTTGGAACAAGCCTCATGCCTGAAGGGCTCGAAGCAGCCCTAAGCAAGCAGGATATCGCAGATCTGATTGCGTATATTCAAGGGGAGTGATTCTACTCCGGAGGGACTATAACCACATCGCCTCTTGCTCCATGCCAGATTCTCCAAACTTCGACCACTTCATCACTTCGCAGGTGATAGATGATTCGATAGTTTGATACGACCAACTGATGCAGCTTCGGGAAATCGTAATCCTGAAATACACTACCTTTTTCGGGGAAATCAGAGAGTTGCTCGATTGAAACAATGATGCGAGTTCCCTCTTCCGATGCCTTTTCGGGATTATCCCTCGCAATATACTCGACAATCTCCCGCAGATCGTCCCTGGCAACCTCCAACCACTCTACTGTCCACCCCATTCAGCCAGTTGCTCTTTAACTTCGGCATGAGAAACCGTTTTACCCTCCGCTGACTGGCGCTCTGCTTCCCTCAGAGAAGCCAGCAACCGAATTTCCTTCAGTATCTCAGCATAGTCTGTATCAGCCGGGAGACTCTCGATCATCTGGAGAGCTTGTTCCTTCACACTCATTGGTAAACGTTTGCCCTTCGATCGCCTCCAGTCAACTGTTTTTGTGAACACTATCCAAGCTCCGAATACCACTCAGTTATCTCACGATTCGACTGGCGAAAACCTTCGACGGCTTCCAAGTCCGGATTTTCCTGTTCGTCGTAAACGCCTTTGCGCCTGACCCGATTGCGAACAAAGCCACCGCAAAGATTCACTCCGATGCACTCCGAGCTTTCTTTCATCGAATTCAGAAGGAGCGCGTATTTCTTCGGATCATGCCTTGTGCCAGCCATACGAATTGCCGGTCGCGAGGTGTGAGTTGCATCAGCCACAATGAATGGCTTTCCCGTTCGCCAGCAAATTGGATTCATTACCGCAGCCGTTTCCTCAATTTTCGGAGCCAGCTGGACTGCAATCGCATCAACGTATTCTGCTGCCGCATCGAGAACCGGTTCGGGCAGTGGTGCTGCAAGATTGTAACGATCCCCAAAAACCAGATGGTTCGGATCGTAGCGTCTCAACGCAGCTGTAGTTACTTTGTAATACTGCCTAACTTCGCGACTGACTCTTTTCCGCCCCTCTTCGCTTTGCAGGTCTGCCGGGTCGAACCAGGTCTGCTTTTTCTTGTATAGCTGACCGCCTTTCGTCAGCAGAGGAACATCGGCAAAGTAGTAACCAATCAGATTAGGATCATCCGCCAGGGCTGCACAATTCTCCCGGGCAACAAATTCGCACCAGCGGGCAAACTCCTCACTGAAAACATCGGGACGCTCAGCTCCCAATTTCCAGCGCTGCGGTTCAAAAAAGGGCACCACATGGAAATACGGCAACCCCGCCCAATTGTAGTGGTCACGGGTCCAGCGTTCCGAGTGCCAATGATAGTTCGGTTCCCGGACAACGACATCCTGAGTCCAGCCTATCGAGTTGAATCCCCAGTCGCGCAGGTCAGGGGCAACCCGCTCGCGAATCCACCGTTCTTCACTGGCCCCATAGCGTTCCCGCCAGATATGCAGGTTCTCCTCGTAGCGCAAAGCAGATGAATCGATATGATTAAACGAAAGCGCGAAAAAGGGCTTCCCGTCTGGAGTCGCGAGCAGTTTTCTCTGGTTTTGAAAACTCTGAATCGAAAAGACCCCTGTCGCGGCCGAGGCTGACGCAACAGGCAAACCACTCGCAGCCATACCGGTTGCCAGCCATTGTCTTCGATTCATTCGACTCATTATTTCTCTCAGAGTGCACGGACTTATCTCACAAAAGCGGGAAAGAATTCAATAGCACTTTTCACAGCATTTGATTCAATGACCGCATTCAATCTCTGATGAGTTGCCAAACACCAAACGGCGAGCTACTCGCTTTCGTACACATCCCGAAGACCGCCGGGACCACTCATCTGGCGATCCTCCGCAGGAACTTTGGCGTGCGCCACTATGACAGAACGAGATTTGTCCGGGACTTTCAGCCCGATGATTTGCGCCGCATTCAGCTGATCTTCCGGAACCTTAACAGTATAGGAGGGCATCCAGTGAAGCCCTTCACCAATCTGGAATCCGCGGTCTCATCGATCCGTTACTATGCGTTTTTCCGGGAACCGGTCAGCCAGTCGATTTCTTACTACCTCTACCGCTTACGGGAGCAATCCTCTTCCAAAAACCTGATTCAGGATTTTGAAAGTGATTGGCAGAAATGGATTCACAACCACCAAAACATCCAGTGTAATTTTCTTTGTGGAAAGGGCAATGCCAAGTCCGCCATACCTGCCCTGGATAGAATCGGATTCGTTGGACTTCAGTCTCACTACGACGAATCCCTCGTTCTTTGGAAACATTGGACCGGGATCGATAACCTCGATATTCGATACAATGCTTTGAACAAAGCATCCCAATCGGAACCAATTCGGACGGACCTACCGGAAGACTACCAGCAACGAATCCGGGACTTCGGTACATTGCTCCGAAGCGACTCGGAAAAACAGGAAATCATTCACCGCTGCAACCGTGAAGATCTCGAACTGTTTCCGATAGCCGAGGCGAGATACGAAGCACAAAGGCAGGAGTATCCCGGTGATCTCGCTGCAGACTTGCAACAATTTCAGCAATCCAATCAGGATGTTGATCTACCAAATGACAACACGTTGGGTTGGCTACTCCGGGTCCCTGTGATGAAATTACTTCGCAGCGTGATACTGCGCCCTTGATGCCTATTCATGGACCGGTTTCCACCCCGGTTCGTTTATGTGCAATGGAATTGGATCAATCAGCTTGATCCAAACTGTGAAAAATTGTTACAAAAGCGGTCTCCAAGTAACAAACCCGCAATTTTAACAAGGGAGAATGTTGTGAGCAGTAGCGATGAGGAAGTTGAATGGCTGTACTTCGACGAAGAAGGCAACCTGATCGAAAACGCAGAGGAGTTGATAGCCGAACACGCAGACGAGGTCGGAGACATTTCTGTGGTGGAGGACCCGGTCTTTGAAGGAGACGTTGGAGAGCAGCAGGAAGTGGAATGGGTCTACTTCGACGAAGATGGCAATGTGGTAGAAGATGGCGAAAGGCTACTGGAAGAAGCTCACGCCGAAGCCGAATGGATTGAGGTCGATGGAGTCGAGGCCTTGGTCACTGATTGGATCTACGTAGATGAAGACGGAAACGAAGTGGATCCAGCCATCGCACAAGCAATCGAATCCGGAGAAGAACTGCCCTCTGATCCGGAGCCTGAACCTGAGAAGCCGGCGTTGCCGTCACTAACTTTGCCCAAATCTGTAAAGAAGCCGGAAAAACCGTCGCTGCCTTCTCTTCAAATGCCAAAAGGCAATGTCATGCGCCAACCAAGACCAGGCGCTGACTTTCTTGCAACACGTAGCATCAAAACGGTGATGCCGGCCAAGTCGAAGCCGGGGCAGACCAGTGCCCCTGCCCTGAAGAGCAAAGCAAGCCCGGCCTTCAAAGCAAAAGCGCCGAAGAAGGCGATGACTCCTGCATTGCAGTCGAAGAGCCCCTCACTCACCACCAAAAAGAGCCCGAGCACCCCGGCGCTCCAAAGTCGGGGAACTACAGCGAAGCCATCGACGAAGATCGCCAACCGGAGAACACCGCCTGTAGTGGTGAAAGAAAGTCCTTCACTGTGGCCGGTCTTTTGGCTGGCTGTTTTAGGACTCATGGTTGGTGGATTCTTCTATGTGCAAAAGCAAAAGGAGAAAAAGAAACCCTCAGCGGCATCGCTTGCCGCCTCACTGGTAAACTCAGTCGAGCAGCTCGAGAATTTGGGCGATCCTAAACTCGCCTCTGCAGCGCAATCAGAAAAAGTCAATGCTGCCGAGACACAGCAAACGGCTCCCGTCATTTCTACCCCTCCGACTGCAGCCGTTTCTACTCCGCCCCAGCCGGCGGAGAATTCATCGCCAGTTGCCGCAGCGACACCCGCAGTACCACAGAAGCCTACGATCACCACCAGGCCGGTGACCAAAAAAATGAAAGTCGAACGGGTTGAGGACTTCCCTTCCCGAGGTCTGATAGCTCACTACAATTCGCGCAAGCAAACCGGAGACACCGTTTTCACTCAGAAGGCAGAAGATAGTGGGAAAGTTCTTTCCTGGGGAAATTCTGCCGGAGATTATGTGAACCAAAATTCACTCACCCCAGAGGAGTTGGATGGCGAAGGCGCTCCCGACTTGATTGTGGCCGAAGGAAGAGACACAAGAGGACAGGATTTCGAATCCAATATCGTTTCGCTTTCGATGGATTCCTTCCTCACATCAGAGGGCAGCCCTTTCAAAAACACCCGTCCAACAAAAGGAACCACCTGCGTGCTGTTTCTTCGCTCCAACGGTAATGGTCCACTCGCTACCGTTCACTTTTCCGAACCCGAGGACTCTTTCCTGGAGATAAAATCTCTCGGTTTTAAACTCAGCGTTTCAATAGAGGAAGATGGACTCAGGCATTCGACAACCGTTCCCTTCTCACCAAGAGAATGGCGAATCGTGTTTGTCGCCTGGGATGCCAGCACGGGAGAATTGGAAGTCAGGACAGATACATTGGACGGAGGCAATGAATCCTCCGTTGTCGAGGAAGGTCCGAACTTTGAGGCAACCTTGTCACACGTGAGTATCGGACCCGAAATCCGCGCTGATTTCGCTGATATTCTTGTCTATGACCGTGCTCTCGGCCGAACAGAATGGTCCAAGCTGAAGGAGCAACTGCCCGAATCGTTTTTTGCCGGGAATATCGCAGACGAAGGGGATCAATGACAGGTTTTCGGCGCTTGTGAAATTTTTCACAAAGCCCTTGCGACAGCTCCGGTGCCACGTAATTTCCTGCATGCCTCCTGCCACTGCTCCCGAGGAACAAATCCATGCTGCCTACGATTCGAAGGTAGAAGGAAACATTATTTTCACCCAGGTCGATACCGCCATCAACTGGATGCGGAAGAACTCGCTCTGGCCAATGCCTATGGGACTCGCCTGTTGTGCGATTGAGTTGATGGCAACCGGAGCTTCGCGTTTCGATATTTCCCGTTTTGGAGCCGAGGTGATGCGGTTTTCGCCACGTCAAAGCGACGTCATGATTGTCGCCGGCACAGTGACCTACAAAATGGCTCTGGCCGTGAAGCGGGTCTGGGACCAGATGCCGGAGCCTAAATGGTGTATTGCTATGGGTGCCTGCGCATCCTCTGGCGGTATGTATCGCAGCTACGCCGTCCTGCAGGGAATTGACAATCTGATCCCGGTCGATGTCTATGTTTCCGGCTGCCCTCCGCGCCCGGAAGCCCTGCTCGAAGGCTTGATGAAACTTCAGGATAAAGTTCAGGCGGAAGAATCAGCCAAAGCTCACTTCAAAGCGGAAAAACCTTCATGAGCGCCGAGGCATCTATCACTTCTCTTCAGGCCAAATTTGGCGATGCGGTTTTAGAAACCCGCGAATTTCGTGGTGAGCATACTGCAATCGTTGATCGGGAAAAGGCCCACGAAATTCTGGCCCACTGCCGTGATACACTCGGCTACGACTACCTGATTGATCTCTGCAGCATTGACAACATGGGCAGCGACCCTCGCTGGGAAATGGTCTACGAGCTATACACGCTGGCCAACGGCGAGAACGAACATCTGAGAATCAAATACACACTTCCCGAGGGAGAAAAAGCCCAATCTGTAAGCGACCTCTGGCCTACCGCCAAATGGCATGAGCGTGAAGCCTACGACATGATGGGCATCGAGTTTGAAGGACTAGCCGATCATCGCCGCATTCTCATGTGGGAAGGCTATCCTTATTTTCCTTTGCGCAAAGATTTTCCACTGGCAGGACGCCCGAGCGAAATGCCCGATGTTGCGTTCACCGAGCGTGCTTCACTGGCTGGTGGCCCATTTGTTACCTCACCCACATCCGCTTCTACCGTGCACCGGGAACCTCGTTCCCGGGATATGGAATAGCGATTTGAACATCCACCCCTGCGAAAGAGTCTAAGCTGCAGGGAAAGTGATGAATTTACTCGAATGGATCCAGGCCCACCCGGTCTGGTTTGCGACGATACTCACAGTTGGCTCGATCGTTGCCAGCGCTATCGTCGTGCCAATTCAGGTCACCCGCATGG
>JAHDCN010000462.1 GCA_020629815.1 Verrucomicrobiota bacterium | reverse complement strand
CTTTTTCCACGGAGGCGGCCGTGTAGACTGGATCGGGAGCACCGGTGTCATCGTCCGGGCTGTAGGAAATCTCTTCGGCATTGAAATCGGTTTCTCCCCAGTAGCCGTCGCGGGCCAGCATTAACGGCATCGGACGAATGTTTTCCGCCATCAGCAGGTCGTCGTCCTGCAGCACATTCAGCGACTGAGTCTGGCCGGTAAGCTGCATCGAGAGGGCAGGTAAATCCTGGGTTGGCCCACGACCGGGCATTAACGAAACGGGCACATCGTAGCTCTTTCTCGCCGCCACCCCGGGTATGCTGACTACGGTTAACACGCGGTCCCGGTTCGGTGCCACGCCATGTTCGCGCAGCAGCGATTTGAGATTCGGGGTGTCGGAAGTTGGATCGAGAAACACGACCAGACCGCCTTTCCGATCTTCCCAGAAAGAGCGGACCATTTTCACTTCGCGCGCAGTCAAATCCTCGGTGTTGCCGGCAAAAAACAGGGCGTCGGCATCGTCGGGAATCGTTTGCAGTCCTTCCAATACCAGGCTTTCCAGGCGCGCATTCTGAGCGTTCGCCAGCGGTTGCAATTGGCCGGCAATTTTCACCAGATCGTCGACTCGCCTGTCACCAGTGACCAGGTAAATCTTTCTCTGTTGCTGCTCGGTGACTTCCAGCAGGGCGGAAGTGAGCACTTCTTCGCCTTTGAAATCAATGACCCGTCCATCGTTGGCATCGCGGTTTACTAACTCCTCAGCGCCAATCGTTTTGATCCGCCCGGATTCGCCCAGAATCACGATCTGATCGCGACTGAACTGGATCTTATGTTGATCCTTCAGCGCAGCAATTCGAGCACGGCTGCGGGAAAGGTCGAGATATTCAGCGTTGATTCGGTCCCCGCCGAGCCGGTCGTATTCTGAGATGATCCCCTTCACGTCGGAATACAGCTCGGAAGTGCCGAGAAAGGCCATGATGATTTCCACATTGGAACCCATCCCATTGAGAAAACTTTTCGACGTATCGGAAAGGGTGAACTTGCGATTCTGGGTCAGATCGACGGTGTTGTGACGACGGCAGCTCAGATAGTTTACCTGGCAGAACAGGACGACCATTAGCAGCATTTGCAAAACCACATGGCCGAAGGTGCGGTAGCGCATCATCTTGCGCTCACGCGAAGCCGAGGAGACCACCGGCTTTTTCTTCCGGCTGGTTTCCTTCTGTTTTTGCTTTTTCTGTTCTTTCTTTGCCATTCGCAATCTACAAACAATCAGGCGCGCCACTTCCGCGATTCCAATACGTGGTGGGTAAACGCCAGAAGCAGGGCGATGAAGGAGAGGTAATAAACAAAGGGACGACTGTCGATCAGGCCCTCGCCCAGAGATCGAATATGTTCGACCGTCGAAAAATACGTCAGCGTGTCGGTCCACTGAGATCCGGGAAGTGCGCCAAACGCATGCAGGAAACCCAGGAAGTAATGCAGCATTACAAACACAAAGGTGACCATCGCAGCAATCAGCTGATTGGAAGTGAGTGACGAAGCCAGTGTGCCAATCGCAATATTGAACATCCCCACCAGCAACAGGCCGAGGGCACATCCCCAGAAAGCTCCACTATGAAAAGCCGCCTGTTCGCCAGTCAGTTTGGTGAAAATCGGGAAAAAGAAAAACACCGGAATTACAATGATCACATACATCACCACGGCAGCGAGATACTTGGCCAATACCACCTCAGACGTTCGCACCGGAGCCGTGAGCAATCCCTCCAGCGTGCCCATCTTTTTCTCCTCAGCAAACAGCCGCATTGTGATTAGCGGAAAGATGATGATGAAGCCCATCCAGAACCAGCCGGAGTCGAACATATTGAAAATCAAACTGCGCGGACTCACTTTGGTGCGCATCGCATTGACCATACTGACAAACAGCCAGCCGTTCAGGAGGATGAACAAAGCCATCACCACGTAGGCGAGAGGTGAGAGAAAGAACGAGCGAAGCTCCTTCTTGAACATAATCCAGAAAGCTCTCATCAGGCTTCCTCCTCCTCTTTTACCAGGTCAACGAAAGCATCCTCCAAAGAGGCAGTGTGACGGGTCAGCTCACGCACCTTCCAGGAACCTTCGACTGCCAGATTAAAAAGCTCTTCCCTGATTTCTGCGTTTGGATCCGTGGTGATGTGAAAAGTCGTCCAATCCTGCCGAGTCTCCTTTTTCTCAATCTTCTTCACGCCGGGGATCAGCTTCATTTTGCTACGAGCCGTATCAATATCTCCCGCCATTTGAAAGGAAACAGCTCCCGCGGCACGCAGGCGTCGGATCAAATTCTGCGGCGTATCAGACGCACGAATCTTGCCTTTATTGATAATCACCACCCGGTCACAGGTCATCTCGACCTCGTGCAAAATATGCGTCGATACCAGGATCGTGTGACGTTCTCCAAGGCGCTTGATCAGTTCCCGCGAAAGGCGAATCTGGTTGGGATCGAGTCCATTGG
>JAHDCN010000461.1 GCA_020629815.1 Verrucomicrobiota bacterium | reverse complement strand
AGTCCTACATTTCTGGCCGCTTGATTCGATTCAGGCGTGTAGATTCTTTCCAGTGGCATTTGAAGGTTTGCGGGCTCTTTTACGTTGGAGCGTTGTGCCGAAACAAATGGAGTTATATCTTTAATTTCCCGGGCCTCTTGTTTTCCGAATCGATGCAGAAATTCTCCACGAAGTCCCAGTTGTATCGCTCGCCGCTCCTGCTTCTCACCTCTGGGATCGTGATCCGGGTCCCATTGTAGCCGTATGTCAGATGAGCCTACAGCTTTCTTCCAATCATCGTGAGAAGAATAGAAATCGGAACAGAAACTCGAAGGCACAGCTGCTTCCAGAATTTCGTCGAAAAATTCTTTGGTAATCCGGATCGCAAGAATGTGCTCCTGTCCTGGCTTGGTAGCCCAGCCTGACCGATACATCATCCAAAGGAAATTGGGCTTAATCCAACTCATCCGGGTGTATTTGAAATCTCCGCCGAATGTTTGATTCTCGACGGCGAAATTGGCGATGGAAGGACGGTAGGCCTGATAGACCCAAATCGATTCTTCATCAAAGTGAGCCAGGATATGGCGTCCTGATTGTGGCCATGTCTTTGCTATTTCAGAGTAGTGGGTGAAGCAAAGTTCTGTCTTTGTTGTTTTCATATCTCAAACAAAATTCCTTTCTTCTTTAGTTTTTCGTATTTCTTCGTATCGAAGCGGAACAGCTGGGCCGGGCGGCCGCTGCCTTCGCTTCGTTTTTCTTTCAGGGGGATCAGCAGTTCGAGGCTGTGTAGTTTTTTGCGGAAGTTCCGCTTATCGAGTGCTTTGCCGAGCACCGCTTCGTACAGGTGTTGCAGCTGGCTGAGAGTGAATTTTTCCTCCAGCAGTTCAAAGCCGACTGGTTCGTAGCGCAGCTTGCCGCGCAAACGGTGGTGAGCCATTTCAAGAATGCTGTGGTGATCAAAGGCCAGGTCGGGAATCTCAGCGACGGGAAACCAGCGGGCATCGTCGGCGTCGGTAGAGGCCCGGGTTTCGTAGTCGCGCGGCCGGACCAGGGCAAAGTAGGCGACACTGACGACGCGCTCGCGGGGGTCGCGATTGATCTCACCAAAGGTGTACAACTGCTCAAGAAAAACGCGATCGAGCCCGGTTTCTTCTTTCAGCTCACGACGGGCGGCGGCATCCAGCGATTCATCGACATGAACAAATCCGCCAGGCAGGGCCCAGTCTCCTTTGAACGGATCGATTCCCCGGCGAATCAAAAGCACCTGCAATTCATCCCCGTCGAAGCCAAACACAACGCAATCGACAGTCAGGGCTCCTCTTGGATATGTATAAGTGTAACTCACACACTTAATATTGTGTTAACTTTACACTTTGTCAATCGTAGTCTTTTTTATGACACCTAAACCAGTGGCGGGGCGGGAGAATCGGTCCTAAGGTTGCGGCTCTCTTCTGAAAAATGAGCGACTCGCAAACAGTTCGAACTCAATTTGAAACGATTACTTCGCCGGGCAATCCGTTCCTGTTTGCGAATGGCGATTCATTGGATCACGTGGAGGTCGCTTTCCAAACCTGGGGGGAGCTGAATGAGGACAAGTCGAATGCGATTTTGTTGTTTCATGCCTTTTCGGGGAGTCAGCATGCATCGGGGCTGAACGACGATTTTCCGGAGAACGAGTTTTGGACAAAGGAGTGTCACGACGGTTGGTGGAACTTGTTTCTCGGTCCGGGTAAGGCGCTGGACACCGATAAGTATTTTGTCATCTGCGCGAATTATGTTGGCGGATGCTACGGATCGACTGGACCGGCCTCGATCAATCCTGAGACCGGGGAGCGCTATGGGGCTTCGTTCCCGAATGTGAGTGTGATCGATGTCGTACACAGTCAGATAGGATTGCTCGATCGGTTGGGAATCGACCAACTGCTGGCGGTAGTCGGCCCCTCCACGGGAGGTCTGGCTGCGGTTTTGTTGGCCACTGTTTTTCCGGAGAAAGTCAGAGCGGTGATTCCCATTGCGACTGGTTTTGCCACTACGGTTTTGAATCGGATTATTTTGCTGGAACAGATTCTGGCGATTGAAAATGATCCTCATTTCAACGGCGGAGAATACTACGAATCTACTCCGCCGGAGACGGGGCTGTCACTGGCGCGGATGATCAGTCACAAGTGTTTTGTTCACCTCGATGCGATTGAGCGTCGGGCGAATAAGGACGTGGTTCAGCCTGAAGATCGGTTTTCCTGGTATCGCGCGCATGATCACGTGGAAAGCTACATGCTGCACCAGGGGAAGAAGTTTACGGACCGATTTGATGCCAACACCTATCTGCGGATTTGTGAAATGTGGAGCTGCTACGATCCGGTGCTGCAAGCTGGAGCGGAGAGTCCCGAGGATTTGTTTTCCCGATCACGTGAGGCAGGACATGAGTATTTGGTTTTCAGTATCGATGAAGACTACTGCTTTTATCCAGAGGAGCAGGCAAAGCTGGTCAGCCACC
>JAHDCN010000034.1 GCA_020629815.1 Verrucomicrobiota bacterium | reverse complement strand
GCTTTGTCCCAGTCGATTTCCTCCGCCTTGGCAATGCCAACCAGCAAGACACTGATCAGAAAAGCACTGATGATAATTCGTTTCATTTCTTCTGTTTGGTTGGGTGAGAACCTGACTCCATCGTGTTCAGTTCCTCGGTGATATTGGTGATCGTTCGAAGCAACAGATCGGTAAAAACCTCTCGTTCTTTTTGGGAGAAACCGCGGCAAAGAGTGCCTTCAATCCGGTTCGCCAACTCAAAACAATCCGGCATCAATCCCCTCGCCGTTTCCGTGAGAGAGATACGAATCGCGCGTCCGTCATTCGGGTCTGGTCGAGTCGTAACTAAATCCAGCTTGCGCACTTTATTCACCAGTCGGGCCATGGTCGATCGAGCCAGCCCGAGACGTTCCCCGATCTCCGTCGCAGTCAGGTCATCTTCCCGATACAGAGCGAAAAGCAAATTCCCAATTCCCGGGCGCAACTGCTTATCGAGCCCCTTCTCTTTCAGGAAACGGCCCAGCATTCCCAAATACGAATAGTAGGCCCGCCCAAGGAGCAGACTGATTTGAGCATCCGGATCGCTTTCTTTCATATCGTTCCCTAGGGAACCATATAATTCCGTAGGGAACAAGTTGTAACTACGATTTTTTTCAAGTTCGTTTGTAATGATCTCAGCTCGAAGAGACCAGCAACCGCAGAGCTTCCAGGTTTTTGCTCCGATCAAAAAACGCTTCCACTTCGGCGCGAAACCCTTCAATCACACGGCTTTCGATTGATCCTGAAGAAGATTTCATCGCAAGTTTATAACCATCCTCTTCCAGAAGATATTGCTCCACTTGCTCTTCGTCAGAATCGACAATCCAGTATTCCCCTACACCATTCGCTTCAAAGTCTTCAAACTTGACCCCTCGATCTCTTTGCTCGGTAGATTCAGAGATCACTTCCACGACGAAATCGGGAACTGGAAACCGCATTGTATCCGGCTCGAGCGAGTTCGCTTTCTCGCGATTAAAAAAGACGATGTCCGGCTCGTAATCGTTTCGGGGAAAAACGACCAGACACTTTTCCACTTTGACGGTTCCCAAGTCATTCACCTCCACAAAGGTATCCAGAAGCTTAGCGATATATTTGGTCGCATCCAAATGACGATTCCTCGCCGGCGAATGCAGCACTACCTCACCATCAATGAACTCTACTTTTTCCTCGGGCGTCATCTGCTTGTAAAATTCAAGACGGCGCTGAGCTTCCTCCTCCAAATTGGATTGGAGAACTGTAACAATCTCCGGCAATCGCGGAGAGTGCTGTAGCTCTTCGATCATCTGTTCGATCGTGCTCATCGATTGGGAAAAATACTCTTCTGACCAGCCCCATGCAAGTATAGCGTTCCGCTCTATCGCAAAAAGCGAAAGTCCACACAGGCGAACAGCGACTTCTGCAGGGCTGCCCAGGCCTCGGCTTTATCGATTTGTTCGGTGTCCCCCATTTCACGGAGAAAGCTCAGTGCCATCCTCGTTTCGCTCAGGCTGGGTTTCCTGCCAATTGTTTTGCGAAACGCGGTCACGACCCGCTCTTCGTCGCTGCCACCCCAGAGTAGTAATTCCTCCGCAGCCCGTTCAGCATACTCGCGAACAAGGGGGCTGTTGGTTAGGAACAGAGCCTGAGTCGGAATCGTACTCACCGTGCGTTTGCCAACCGTGAAATTCGGATTGGCGAAATCAAAGACGCTAAACATCTCGTGGCCAGCGTTTCGAAATACCGGGACATATACACTCCTTTTCTTCGTCGTAAATTGATAGCCAAATTCACTTTTGAAACCTTTCGGTAAGGACGCGCCTCCCCGTTCCGGATTCAGTTCGTTCGAAACTACCAGCATCGCATCACGCATCGTTTCGACGTCTAGCGCCCGTCGGTGGGCTTTCCAGAAAAGGGTATTCTCCGGATCGGTTTCCCGACCTTTGGGATCGTTCACCTGACTATCCATCGCGTAGGTCCGGGTGAGAATAATTCGTCGAATCAACTTCTTGGCAGACCAACCGCCTTTGATGAATTCTCCAGCGAGATAATCCAGCAATTCAGGATGCGAGGGAGCTTGTCCAGTGACACCAAAATTGTCTGCTGTCGGGACGATTCCGCGGCCCATCAATTGCATCCAGATCCGATTTGCCAGCACTCGCGAAGTGAGAGGGTTTTCTGAAGCTACCATCCAATTGGCCAACTCAAGCCGCCCGCTTTGTTTATCGGATACGGTCGGTGCACCATCCCACATGGCAACTTGCAGAAAGCCGCGATCGACCTTCTCCCCCTTGCTGGCCTCCACTCCTCTAATTCGCAATTCGGTTGGTCCGATTTTCCCTGGATCGAGGTCAATCACGCTCATCGCCTGAGGAACTTTCGGAGCCTTTGCTTTGGTGTCTTTCAGTTCTTTTTCCTGTCGCTTCAGGTCCTTTCGCAAAGCAGCAATTTGTTCTGCATCAGCCTTCGGAAGTGATGCCGGTTTCGCGTCGCCAAACAAAGGCAGCCATTGAACGGCATCGGCAATCACGACTCCGCTACCACCTTCGTTCTGAACTGTCACGACCACTTCGTCGCCTTTTTCTACCCGTATCTTTTGCAGCGAATGAAACAACCGATCATGCGCCGGTGTCAGCTTTTGATTCACGACAAATGACTTAGCACCCCGGGGCGTTTTCACTTCGACCGGAACTGCGGCAGCGCGATTGGTTCCTGCAGAATAAGACATACGAACCTCATATTCGCCGCCTTCAGGAATGGTCGCTCGATACACGATCGACTTCCCGCCTTTCTGTTCATTTTTGTCGTGAATATATCCAGCTCCCACCCAGCGGGCATTCGAAGTCGATCCTTGCCATTCGCCAACAATTTCAGCCTCTGTGTCATCAATTACGATGCCGGAGAGAGATCCTTTACTCACACTTTTCCGGTCATCCCCCGCGCCGACTCCGAGCGTCGCCAACTCTTCCTTAATTTCGGCAATGCGAGTTTCGAGTTCATCCTGCTTCTTCTCAGAGGCAAGCACCGCCAGTCTGACATCTTCTGTCGGTGGAATTGGCTCGGTATGCCATTTGGAAACATTGGAATGAGTCACCGAATTCGTGCTGAGAAATATCCCGGCCAGAGCGTAGTAGTCTTTCGTGGGAATCGGATCAAACTTGTGATCATGACAACGCGCGCAGCCAATCGTCATGCCCATAAAAGCCCGGCCAAGTGTATCCATCTGCTCGTCGGCGATTTCCAGATTCAGCTCCAACTTATTCTGCAATTCGTAGTTGTGTGGTCCCAAAACCAGAAAGCCGGTTGAGATCAAATTCCGAATGCGCTCTTCTTCATTTTCAAAGGGCAACAAATCCCCTGCAATGTGAGATCGAATCAATTGATCAAGCGGCACATCATCGCGAAAGGCTTCCACTACATGATCGCGAAAGCGCCAGGCTTCGGGAAGAGGCATCGCTCGACCTCCCCCTGAAGAGTCAGAGTATCTCGCGAGATCCAACCAGTGTCGTCCCCAGCGTTCGCCGAAATCCGGCGATGCCAACCAACGATCCACCATCTCAGCAAATTTCTCACGGGAAGGTTCGGCCAGAAACTCATCCTGTTCCTCGACGGTGGGCTGCATTCCAGTCAGATCTACTTTTGCCCGACGCAACAGAGCCTCGTCCGGAGCATCTTTCGCCGGCCGAAGACCAGCTGATTCCAGCTCAGTCAGAATAAACCGATCAATATCATCCCGGGGCCAGTCTTTCGTCTTCACCGCTGGTGCCTCGGGGTTCTGTCTCGGTCGGAAAGACCAAAACTGTTTCCCCTCTTCAATACTCATGCCATCTGCCTCAACGGCCGCGCCGCCGGATCGCGGGTCGGGAGCTCCCCTCTTGATCCACTGTTCGAATGTGGCAATCACGTCGTCGGGCAATTTACCATCCGGCGGCATCTCCAAATCCGGATCCTCGTAGCGGATCGTTTTCATGAAATAGCTACCATCGGGATCACCGGGAATCAGAGCGGGCCCGGAATCACCTCCCAGTTGCCAGCCTTCTTTCCGATCCAGCCACAAACCGCCTTTGCGTTTACCGGCTTCCTCGGAATGACATTCGTAGCAATGCTCGATCAAAGCAGGTCGGACCTTCTTTTCGAAAAACGCCAAATCATCCGGCGACAGGGAATCGGCTGCGCAGACAAAACTGCCAGCGATCAACAAGACCGAAATGAAAGCGAGTCCCCGAAGCATGCATCTATGATGCCACCTGCCTGATCCTCAAACGACCCACGTATTTGCGGGGTTCAATCGCCTACCACGCTCGCGCTTTCAGAATCGAGGTCAACTGCGTCACCGCATCCGGACCGCCGGATTTCGTCACTACTTTTCCATCCGGATCGATCAGAATTTTTGTCGGCAACAGCCGCACTCCATAAGTCTGGCGAATCTGCCCTTTCCCATCCAAAACCATGGGAAACTTCGGAATCTGTCCCTGCCAGTATTTGTTGGCGATCTCCGGCATTTTTTGATCGGTCACCGAAAAGTCTTTTTGGCCCGAACAATCAATCATCACGATTTCGGCGACTTCCGAGCGTCTTGGAAACGAATTCTCCATCTTCAAAAGATCCACCATATCGCGGTGACACGGCCCGCACCAGGACGCCCAAAAGTTCAGCAACACCCACTTCCCTTTCAACCCTCCGAGAGAAAACTCTTCGGGAACTCCCCTCACCATCGTGTGTTCCAGCTCAGGCGCCTTGCCCTCGGGAAAAGCTGCCCACTTCACAGGAGGCAGCACCAAATTGCCCAGGTCCAATTCATCGCAATCGTCGGAAACTGTGATGGTCTGATTGATTCTCCCCCATTTCTGGCCGGCCGATACGTCTAAATTATATTCTCCAGGTGGAAGTAGGACCTCACTCTGCACTGGTGAGAAATGGGACAATACCTGCCCCTGTCTCATCTTGGCCGCCGGAGCAAAACTAAAACTGAGCCGGGCATGCTGGAGCACCACATCGGGTAACGTTTCCACGATATGGTATTTCACTCGAACTAGCGGCTTCAATTGCAGTTCGATATTTTGCGGCGCTTCATCCGCCGGAATCGCCGTGACGGCTCCTCTGCGACGATCTTTGTCATAAGCAAGCAAGCCGGTCCACCATCCCTTTTGCATGGAAAAGGAAAACACACCGTCCGAGCCAGTGGTACCGCTGCCAATGCTCTCCGGAGTTTGCGCCCTGTATTCAGGCCGATCGGTGATTCGGCGTACCTGCCACTTCGGAGCCAACTCCACCTGCTCTGCCACCTCCCCATTTTCGTCTACCACAACACCTCCGATCTCCTTCATCTCCTCAGCGACGCCAATACTCGTAATGACCAGCCAGAAAATTGCTGCGTAGATACTCCCCTTCATGGGCTAAGTATGAAAACTCTCGCCCTCTCAGGGAAATCCTTTTTCGTAAAAGCTGTGTAAAACCTGACTGCCCCAACCCAATATTTTTCCAGTTTCCGCTACTGACAGTCCGCAATTTTCGCTACACTGGCCCCATGTCCCGATACATCCTCGCTCTCGATCAGGGAACGACCAGTTCGCGCTCCATTGTTTTTGATTCAACTGGTGCTGTCGTCGCTATGGCTCAGCAGGAGTTCGAACAGATCTTTCCTCAGGCCGGTTGGGTTGAGCATGACGCGCAGGAAATCTGGAAGACTCAATTGGCAACGGCGCAATCTGCTCTGGAGAAAGCCGATATTTCCGCCGAAGAGATTGCCGGGATCGGAATCACCAACCAGCGCGAAACCACAGTAATCTGGGATCGGAAAACCGGTGAACCAATCCACAACGCAATCGTTTGGCAGGATCGACGAACTGCAGCCATTTGCGAAGAGCTGAAAGCAAATGGCCATGCGGAACAGATCCGCCAAACAACCGGACTGGTAGTGGATGCCTATTTTTCCGGAACCAAGATTCAATGGCTGCTCGACAACGTTGAGGGCGCCCGGGAAAAAGCCGAAGCGGGCGAACTCGCCTTCGGAACGATTGACTCCTGGTTGGTCTGGAATCTCACCGGGGGCAACCTTCACATCACCGACGTCAGCAACGCCAGCCGCACCATGTTGATGAATCTGGAAACCGGCGATTGGGACAAGTCCATGTTGGAAACCCTCAACGTTCCCGCCTCCCTTTTGCCGGAAATCAAGGCAAGCAGCGAAGTCTATGGTGAAACAGATTCCGAAATACTCGGCAGCCCGGTCTCGATTTCCGGCATCGCTGGCGATCAACAGGCAGCACTGTTCGGTCAGGCTTGTCATTCTCCCGGCATGGCGAAAAACACCTATGGCACTGGATGTTTTCTGTTGATGAATACCGGAGAGCAACCAGTAGCATCGGAGAACAATTTACTCACAACAGCCGCCTGGAAGATCGGCGACAAAATGGAATACGCTCTGGAGGGTAGCGTCTTCATCGGTGGGGCAGTCGTTCAATGGCTTCGCGATCAATTGGGAATCATATCCAATGCCTCCGAGATCGAGGAGCTGGCCCGTGAAGTTCCCGACTGCGACGACGTCTACTTTGTTCCTGCCTTTGCGGGACTCGGTGCTCCTCATTGGGATCCCTATGCCCGGGGCACGATCGTAGGACTCACCCGAGGCACTAACAAAGCTCATCTCGCCCGCGCAGCTCTCGAAGCAATCGCTTTTCAAAGCCGTGAACTACTGGCCGCAATGTCAGCCGATTCGGGCATCGAATTGAGCGAACTGCGTGTCGATGGCGGCGCCACTCACAATGATCTTTTGATGCAGATCCAGGCGGACCTGCTCGGCGTCCCCGTCGTTCGCTCTAATGTTGCCGAAACGACCGCACTCGGAGCTGCGTATCTGGCCGGATTAGCGACCGGCGTTTGGGGCAGCACGAGTGAAATTGCAGCCCAATGGTCAGAGAAGAAGCGATATCAGCCTGAAGGCAACGCAGAAGAGATCTCCTGCAGAATCACTCGATGGGAAGATGCGGTGAACCGGGCCAAAGGCTGGGCAACTGAATGAAAACTGGCAAACTTATGACCGAATCAGAGTTTGCAATCACTGCGGAAATGTCGAGATTATCGTAAGATGCGCAGTTTGCTTCGATCAAAAATCCACTTGGCCACGGTTACCGAGGCCAATGTAGATTACGTGGGCAGTATCACCATCGATCGCGATTTGATCGATGCCGTAGGCCTGTGGGTCGGCGAAAAAGTTCTAGTCGTATCTTCCACCACCGGTGCTCGACTGGAGACTTATGTGATAGAAGGAGAACGAGGCTCAGGCACAATCGGCATCAATGGAGCAGCGGCTCACCTTATCAATGCCGGGGAAAAAGTGATCATCATGGCATTTGAGATCACAGACAAACCAGTGGAGCCAAAGATGGTGCTGGTAAACAAGGACAACGAGGTGATTCAAAACCTTGCGGAAAAAGCGGAGATGACGGTCTCCGTGCCGGAGTAGACCGGCACATTTTGTAGCTCCGCCGTTTTACAACCGGGGCGTAATGCGCTGCTTCACTCCCAGCTCGAGTCTTTCCTCCTCAGGCAATCTTCCTTGACGGTAGATATTGATCAAAATTCCGACGGCGAGCATTGCGACCACCATTGAAGAGCCACCGTAACTGACGAACGGAAGTGGCAGTCCTGTATTGGGAAGCATTGAGGTCGTCACGCCAATATTCAGAAAAGCCTGCAGAGCGAGGAAAGTACAGAGCCCAATACCGAGGAAATTTCCAAACCGATCAGGGGCATCCGAAGCAATCGCGAAACCTGCGATCGTAAAGCAGATGAAAGCCAGCACCACTGCGACCGTTCCGATTACTCCGAGCTCTTCACCGATCATCGGGAAAATGAAGTCTGTGTGAGCAAACGGCATGTATAGCATTTTCAATCGCCCCTCACCAATGCCACGGCCAGTCATCCCGCCCGATCCGATGGCCATCAGGGAAACCCACTGCTGAAAGCCTGCATCGAGCCGATGCTTCTCAGGGTCGATAAAGGCCATGATACGCTCCATCCGATTCGGCGCGTAGTGAAGCATGGCCACAAAAACAGCCACACCACTGGCACCTAAACCAATGAGGTATTTCCAATTGGCACCACCAACGTAGAGCAAAACGAAAGTGGTCGCGCCAAGAACTGCAGTTGTGCCGATATCAACCTCAAACAAAACCAGCGCACAGAGCACACCGGCAATCGCTAGAGGCGCGGCAAAACCACGGAAAAAATTGTGTCCGCAATCCGGAAACCGGGAAAACCAATACGCGAGAAACACCACGAGCATAATCTTCGCCAACTCGGATGGCTGAATCTGGGTTCCAATCGCGCCAATCCACCGGCGCTCACCATTAATCTCCATCCCGATCCCCGGAACAAAACAAAGCACCAGGAGAAAGCAGGTAAGTCCGAAAAGAGGCCAAAGGAATTTGCGCCAGAACCGGTAGTCCGTCATCGCCGCACCAATGCAAACTAAGACACCAAGCCCCAACCAAATGGCCTGCCGTTTCGCTTCAAAATACTGATCTTCTGCATTGGCGTGAGCCCCAAACAGACAGGTGCTCATCAACATGACGAAACCAATGACGACGAGAATCGAGACGGAAAGCAGGAGAACTACCAGGCTTTTCTTTTGCATAAAATGGGTGAATTACTTCCGGGAAGTTGGTTGAACTTTATTCGGTAAAAACAGCGACCTAACCCTGTTGAGTCGGCGACCCAACCCTGTTACATCACTGACCTAACCCTGTTGGGTCAGGAGTTTTCCCTGCACGAAGCAAGGCGTGCCCTCCCCACCAATCTCCCCGGACCCAAGCGGGTCCGGACAGTTGATGAGAAAAGAAATCGAAGGAAATAGTTTCTACTGAGGCAGCTTCAAAGTCTGACCGATTTGGAGAGACTCTGGCTGAGTGATACCGTTCACTTGCAGCAGCACTTTGTGATTCACATTATGCTTTCTGGCAATCGCCCAGATCGTTTCACCAGGCTGAACCGTGTGTGAACGACCGGAAGCGACAGGCGCGGCGGTGATCGCAGCAGGTCTTGGTGGCGCAGGCGCTGCAGCTTGTGGAGCTGGAGCGGCGACCGGCTTGTTATTTCCAATGGTTGCAGGAGGAGCAATACGCTCAGCTGGGTTTGCCTTTGGCTCGACGGGCTTACCGTTGCCCACTGTCTCAGGGACTACCGTCTCCGGAATGTCCAGCCAGCGACCTGGGTAGAGTTCATTGTCAGAGCGAACGCCATTCGCTGTGCGCAGCGCGTTAGCATCGACACCTACTTTTGCTGCGATACTTGGAAGGGTGTCACCCGCAAGAACGCGATACTGTTTTTGAGCACCTGGCTTCTTGCGAAGTGGCGCAGGCAAATCTTCTTCGTTCTTCGCATCGGTTGCGGGAACGGGTGGCGCGCTGATTTTCGCAGCCCCGGGAACTTCTGTGCTCGCCTGAACGGCAGGAGCCGGTGCCGGCTTAGGAATTTTCCCAGCGAGAACGGACTGTTTTTTCACCACCCCACTCGGGACAGAGGAAGCTGCTGCGAGTTGCACACCGTTGTCACGGGATGCCTTATCAATCATCTTGAAAGCGAGAATTCCGCCTACTGCGACGACGTGGAGAATCAACACGACAGTGAAGATTCGGGTGAGACGAACGTCCGGAGAATCAAGATACCAATCCTGCTCCTCAGTGACATTCGCCGCGAGTTTGGTTTCCTTGAGGGCCCGACTGAGCTTGCCCCCTTTGGTTCGTTTTGTTCGATTTCTTCTTTTGTTTTTCATTGCTTGGTTTGGTTGGTTGGTTGTTTGAAAACGTAGGAAGATGTTTCTGTTAGTTTGCTGTCATCCCGATAATCGATTTACAGCTTCCTTGAAACATCGCCCCCGCTCTTCGTAGCCGCTGAACATGTCAAAGCTGGAAGTGCCGGGGGAAAATAAAATGGTGTCGCCTGCGCTGCATTTTTCGAAAGCCAGGGCAACTGCCTCTTCGAGATCTCCGGCAGTCTGACTGGCTACTTTCGCGCTCCAGAGATCACAGATCTCTGCGCCGATCTCGCCGATGCAAATGGCGTTCTTTACTTTTTCGCCAACGACCTGATCGAGCTCGGAAAAGTCGAGCCCCTTTTGCTTGCCGCCGGCAATCAAGACAACTCGATCATCCTGACCACGCAGGGAGCTTTCGAGGGAATGCAAATTCGTCGACTTGGAGTCGTTGATAAAGGTAACACCGCCCTTGGTGGCAACGGGCTCACAGCGATGCTCGGGAGCGGCATAACTCATTACCGAATCGACCATGCTTTCATAAGCAACTCCGATGCCATGCGCCGCTGCCATTGCTGCCATTACGTTTTCGGCATTGTGCTTTCCGTTGAGACCGGTCTCACGGTAGTTGAGCAAAGTCTCGTTGTCTGGACCAACGATGACACCATTGTCGTAGCGATAGTCGGCATTTTCAGAAAAAGCTGAGAAGCTGAGTCGACGACCGGGAACCATTTTGTCATCTTCGTGCTTGGTCACGGCCAGATCGTCTGCTGACTGGTTTTCAAAAATGCGTTCCTTGGCCTCGCGGTATTCGTCGAGCGCCGTGTAGCGATCCATGTGATCAGGCGCGAAGTTCATCCACACTGCCACATCAGGGCGGAAGCCTTTGATCGTTTCCAGCTGGAAAGAACTCAGCTCGACTGTGTGCGCATCGTATTCTTCACCGGAACGAATCACCTCACACCAAGCCAGTCCGTAGTTGCCACAAGGCACTGTTTTTACTCCGGCGCCGTTGAGAATATTCGCCAGCAAATCAGTGGTCGTGGTTTTGCCGTTGGTGCCAGTGATTCCGATGATCGGTTTGTCTTTTCCACCCAGCATCCAGGCCAGCTCGATCTCACCGATGATTTCAATGCCTTGATTGCTGAAACCTTTGGCGATTTCCCACTCGAGGGAAATGCCCGGACTGGTCACACAGAGATCAAAATCAGCGGAAGGCTTCAGCGCGGCATCGCCGGTGACCAATTCAATTTCGAAGCCGGCGAAACGATCGACTGCCGGCTGCAGCTTCGTTGAATCACCGCTGTCAAAAGCCACTACCGTTGCTCCACGCGAGACCGCCAACCGGGCTGAAGCCAGCCCGCTTGTGCCTGCGCCGAGAACGGCAATCTTTTGACCTGCTAGTTGCATCTATCGAAGCTTGAGAGACATCAGTCCAACCATCGCAAAGATGATGGACAGGATCCAAAACCGGTTAATCACTTTGCTCTCCTCCCAGCCCTTCAATTCGAAGTGGTGGTGAATCGGAGACATTTTGAAAATTCGTTTTCCAGTCAGCTTGAAGCTGGCGACCTGAAGAATCACCGACATCGCTTCCATCACGAAGACACCGCCAACGATGACCAGCAAAAGTTCCTGCTTACAGCAAATCGCGACCATGCCGAGCATACTGCCGATGGAAAGAGAACCGGTGTCGCCCATAAACACTTTAGCCGGGTGACAGTTGAACCAAAGAAATCCCAGAGCTGCGCCAACTAGAGCGGTGCAGAAAATCGCCACTTCTCCGGCATACGGGCTGTAGGGAACAAAAAGATATTTCGATGCGATCACATTGCCAGCGACGTAGGTCAGAATCGCATAAGTCGATGCTGTCGTGATCGTGCAGCCAGTCGCCAACCCATCGAGACCGTCGGTCAGATTCACCGCATTCGAGCAGCCCACAATTACGATCGGCAGCAGAAAAGCCGCGAACCATCCCATGGAATGAATCACGGGATCTTTGAGAAAGGGAATGTAGAGCGATGAAATGTAATCAAAGGTATCATCCCTGAGAAGCAGCATGAAAATGGCAACAAAGGCGGCTCCAAACTGAACGACCAGTTTTACCTTCCCACTGACACCCTTGGAATTCTTCTTCGCCACTTTCAGGTAATCATCAACAAATCCAAGCAAGCCAGTTACGACCGTAATAAAAATCAGCGATTGAATAAACGGGTTTGAAAGCCGAGTCCAAAGTAAAACCGAGGCCAACACCGCTCCCACGATCAGGATTCCCCCCATCGTTGGTGTGCCCAGTTTTCCGCCGTGAAGTTCAGCCAATTTGTGGACTTCATCAGCTGTCCGGATTGGCTGGCCAACCTTCAGTGAAGTGAGTTTGAGAATGACTTTATTACCGAGCAGAATAGTGATCAGGAACGCCGTCATGCACGCCCCGGCGGCACGAAAGGTCTGGTACTGAAACACGTTCAGCACATCCAGATACTCGGTTAAATCTTTGAGATGATACAACATAGCAAGTGACTAGGTTTCAAAGGCTTTGATCACTTTTTCCATTCCAGCCGACCGGCTACCTTTCACCAGAACGAGATCGCCTGGCTCCAGAATTTCCCGAAGGTAATTCGCCGCTTCTTCGTGCTCTGTGAAGTTCCCCCCTTCCAAAACGCGACTGGATCCTAAGTGAATGCGAGACGCCTTTTCGCCCACAGTGACGAGGTAGTCAATCCCCTTTTCGGAAACGACTTTTCCTAAATTATGATGCTCGGTTTCTTCGTGCTCACCGAGCTCGCCCATAAACCCGAGCACGGCCACCCGCTTGCCGGTGATTTCGGCCTCAGAGAGAACACTCAGAGCCGCCCGCATTGAGTCGGGATTGGCGTTGTAGCTGTCATCGAGAAACTGGATTCCACGGATCTCTTTTTCGGTCAGACGACCGGAGGTCAATTCGGCACCTTCGAGCCCAGCAACAATCTGCTCGATGCTCAATCCCATTTCTTTTCCAACCGCAGCAGCCAGCATCGCATTGCTGACCATGTGACGTCCGCGCACTGGCAATCGCACTGTCTTTCCGGCCCCGCCTTCGAGGTGCAGGTCAAAAATCATACCACCGGCTTCGGAGCGAACATTGGAAGCGGTCACCTCACCTTTTTCAAAACCAACCGGAATCATCCGGCAGCGAACTTTTTTCGCGATGTGATCAAAATACGGATCGTCTCCGGGCATCGCACAGAATCCATCCGGACCAACCACTTCGGCCAGGCAGCCTTTCTCATCAGCGATCGCTTCCTGCGTTTTCATGTGCTCGATGTGAGCCGTGCCGATGTTGGTGATCACTGCCGCATTGGGAGCTGCAATCGCAGCGAGCGGATCAATTTCGCCCGGATGATTCATGCCCATTTCCCAGACTCCAGTCTGATGCTCGGGCTCAGTGGAAAGAGCCGTCAGGGGCAGGCCGATGTGATTATTCAAGTTGCCCTTGGTCGCATTGGCAGAGCCAAGCTGTGAGGTGACACCGAGCAGAAAATCCTTAGTAGAAGTCTTGCCGTTGCTTCCGGTCACACCGACGACGAACAAGTCATCCTTGCGGCTGCGGCGGTATCCGGCAGCGATATCCTGAAGCGCTTTCAGTGTGTCGCGGACATGGATGATTCCGCAGCTGATCGATTCGCTTTCCTCGGGTAAATCCTGGACGATCACACAAGCGACACCTTTCTCGTCAGCATCCTTGAGGAACTTGTGGCCATCAAACTTGTCACCTTTCAGCGCAAGAAATACCTGTCCCGCTTCGAGGCTACGGCTGTCGGTGGAAATGCTGCAGGATTCAACCGAAGGAACGCCCTGAATCAGGGCACCGCCACACCAGTCGGAAAGTTGTTTCAGCGAAGTTGATTTCATTCTTCGCCTCCTCTCTCCGCGCGATTGCGGATGCAGGCACCAGCCACTTCGCGGTCATCGAAGTGGTGACGCACTCCGTTAATTTCCTGGTAGGGTTCGTGGCCTTTTCCGGCAATCAAAACGATATCTTTCTCACCGGCCATATCGACAGCCAGCGCAATTGCCTCGGCACGGTCCTCGATCACTTCGTATTCTGTGCTGGAATCGAGACCACTCTCAGCATCTTTGAGAATTTCTTTCGGATCTTCAGTGCGCGGATTGTCCGAAGTAAGAATGGAAAACTGACTTCCGGCCTGAGCGGCTTGCGCCATTTTCGGACGCTTGGTCCGATCACGGTCTCCACCACAACCGAACACCGTGATAATGCGGTTTGGCTTCAGTCCGGCCAGCGTTTTGAGAACATTTTCCAGAGCATCTGGAGTGTGAGCGTAATCGACAAAAACTCGGTAATTGATCTGGTGGTTGCCACTGACCACTTCGAGCCGACCGGGCACCTGCGGGCACTCGGCCATGTGCGCGACCGCTTCGCGGAAATTCATTCCAATACCGCTGGCAGCTCCGAGCGCCGCCATTGCATTGAAAGCATTGAACTGACCGATCAAAGGAATCTTCACCAGGTAGCTCCGGTCGCGGAACTTCATCTTGAACTGCGTGCCGTTGAAATCGGAAACGATCTCGGATGCCAACATGTCGCAACCGGCGGACAGCCCAAAAGAAATTTGTTTCACTCCCGGTAAATCCGCTTTCAACAGTTGGCGCCCCCACTTATCGTCACCGTTCACGACCATGGTGCTCTTTTTCGAAGAATCGTTCGCCATTTGCTCGAACAACAGCTTCTTCGACTCAAAGTAGGAATCCATCGTGCCGTGGTAGTCGAGATGGTCCTGACTCAAATTCGTGAACACACCGGCATCAAATTTCACTCCGGTCGCACGGTGCTGATCCAGACCATGAGAGGAAACTTCCATCACCGCTGCGCGGCAGTCGGAATCGCGCATCTCGCGCAGCAGCCGCTGCATATCGACTGACTCGGGAGTCGTGTGCGAAGCGACGTAGGATTCTTCGCCCACCCGGTATTCGATTGTCCCGATCAGACCGGCCCGGTGCATAGACGCCTGCATCAGGTGATGCGTCAGGAAGGCCGTAGTGGTTTTACCGTTGGTTCCGGTAATCCCGACCACTGGCATTTCCGTGGAGGGATCGCCGTAAAAATTCTTCGCCGCCAGCGCCATGGCCTCGCGGGTATCGCCGACCTCGATCCAGGTAGCGTCGGTATCCGCAGGATATGCCTTCGATGCAATCACAGCGGAGGCGCCTTTTTCCACAGCCGAGGGAATGTAATCATGCCCGTCTACATCGACGCCTTTCAGCGCACAGAAAAGGCTGCCCTCCCCTGCTTCGCGGGAATCAAAACACAGCGAATCGATTTCCCTGTCCGTGTCACCGGTCAGAGCTTTTACATGAATCGATTGTAATAAGTCAGATAGTTTCATCGTGTCCGTGCCGTTTCGTTTGATTCGGCGCTCGCGATATCGACCACTTCTTGCGCTTTTTCCAGTTCTTCCGGCTTATCCGGCTCAATTCCCAGCAATCTGGCGGCCTTTTGGCCCATAGCCTGGAAAACCGGTGCAGCAATCGTGCCCCCGTACAAATCAATTCCCTCTGCCTTCGGATCGTCAATCACCACCAGTCCGAGCAGCTCCGGATCGTGAGCAGGAAAAAATCCGACGAAAGAAACCACGTAGCGTCCATCGACATAGCCCACATTCTCCACGTGCTTGCGCGCTGTTCCAGTTTTACCCGCCACTGTGTAGCCGGGCACTGCCGCCTTGCTGCCGGTGCCGTCTTCTGACATGGCTTTGATCATGCAGCGACGCACCTGCTTGGCTGCTTCTTCACTGACCACCCGACGCTCGAGTTCGTGATCGATGCCGTTGCGAATCTTGCGGGCCTGGTAGGTTTTGGTTCCCTTGAGGATCGTCGGCGCACGGTAGATGCCTTCGTTGGCAATCGTTCCGCAGGCCAGAGCCA
>JAHDCN010000033.1:11004-15675 GCA_020629815.1 Verrucomicrobiota bacterium | reverse complement strand
GTGTTGCCGTATTTCCAATGGTTACCGATATCGAACTGCATGCCGACAAAAGGTGAGGCGAATTCATCGACATACTTGGCGAGTTTGTCGGCGGTCTGTTTGTTGTCGCCACCGTGATCGTAGCAGAAGTGATTCCAAACATTCTCAATGGCGATAGGCACTCCCAGCTCTGCTGCCAGTGGGATAGCTTTCTTGATATTGGTAACACTTCGTTCCCAGACTTCGTCTTCGGTGCCGTCTTTACCGTGGCCGACGACGAGTAAAACGGTATGCCCGCCAACTTCTTTGGTTGTCCGAAGCGCAGCCTTCAGTGTCTTCAGTGCTTCGGCCCTTTTTGCGGGGTCAGGGTCGGAATGCCTGACGCCCCAGTGACCGTCGCAAACGGAGCCATCTACCGGAAACTCGGCCTCTTGAATGGCCTGCTTCACTTCATCCATGGGAAAACCCGGGGCTCCGAGTTCGATGGCACCAAACCCCGCTGCTTTTGCGGCAGCAAACCGTTCCGTCATGGTTTTGCCTTCTTTGACCATGCCAATTTTCAATGTTTTGAACAGTCTCCCTTTCAAAGGCGCAACAGGTGCCGCTGCATCCTGCCCAATGGAAAGTGCTGGTAATCCAGCCGCGAAAGCCGGTAGTGACTGAAGAAATTTCCGCCGGTTGGCGCATGCAAATGTCATGCAGGTATTTCGCGGTATGTGATCCAGAGGGTCAAGTCTCAATAGGGGCGCATCCAAAGGAAATTCTTCGGCAGATCATTCCAATTTTATAATGTAAGTCTGGCAATTCTAATGTAGCATAAGCGCCGGAGTGCCTCTCTCCCAACACCTCTCAATGGAACAATCCTCACTCAGCCGATTGCGGATTCTGATCGTGGACGATGATCAGCTTACCGCCCGGAGCATGCAAGCAACCTTGGAAAAACGCGGTTTCACCGTGGTCGGAGTTGCTTGTGGTCCGGAAGATGCAAAGAACCAGGTAAAAGACAATCGAGCCGATTTAGCTTTGCTGGATGTGAATTTGCAGGGCCAACTGAGTGGTATCGATTTGGCGGTTTATCTCAAAGAGAAGTACGGCATTCCCTCGGTTTTTATAACCGGTTACTCCGAAGATGCTTTGATTGATAAAGCGCGCCGGGCGCGGCCAGTGGGTTTTATTCGCAAGCCATTCAGTGATGTTGAACTGGCTGCCTGTGTGGAAGCTGTCAGTGAGCGTTGTCTTTCCCGGGAGCGGCTCACGAATCATCTTCCCGGTTTGCGTGCGGTTGCTGACCAGCTGCATCAAGCTGTAATCGCCTCGGATCTGGAGGGGCAGGTAGTGATGATGAACCAGCCGGCAGAAACGCTCACGGGCTGGTCGAAGGAGGAAGCCTGCGATATTCGGATTCGCGAAGTGGCACCCTTGGATGAGTCAACTTCATCGGAAGGGGAGCGGGAGATTTTTCTCACAGACAAGGAAGGACAGAGGGTTCAGGTCGAAGAGCGATCGACGCCAATCCGCTCAAGTGATGGCGATGTAATTGGCCTGGTGAGCGTATTCGATCGTGTAGGGGAAATGGAAGTGCCGACAGCCAGGGCTTCTGCGTTGCAAAAAGTGGCGGCTCTTACTGACGATCCTGCTTATCGGAACATGCTTTCACCCAAGGCAAAAGAGGCGTTGGACGAAAGGGAATCAGAAGAGGCGCCGGAACGAGAAGAGCCAACGGAAAGCCCTGCCGACCCGTTGTTAAAAATGACCTCTCCGCTGGTCGAAGATCTCGGAGACCCTCTCATCACTTTTGAGCCGGACGGCGATATCACCTACGCCAACTCCGAGGCTTGCAATATGTTTGCCAAAGGCAAGTCGTTGCAGGGATCGAAGTTCTCCGAGGTTTTCTCCGCCGCAGACTACGAACGTGCCGAGTCCGAATTTGCCAGTCCTTTGATCGATGGGAAGAGGCATCGGTTCGAGTTTCAAGACAGCCAGCGCAGCCGATGGTATGAGGTAAGGCTGTATCGTTCCGGCGAAGGAATCCTGGGACTGTTTCACGATATCTCTTCCCGCAAACTTGCTGAGGCGGAAAATGTTCGTCAGCAGCGTTTGGAAGGATTGGGGCTTCTAGCAAGAGGGTTTGCCCATGATTTCAATAATCATCTGACTACGATCACAGGAAATCTGAATCTGGCGCGCGATAAGTATACCTCCGATGAGGATTTGCAGTCGATGCTCGGTGAGGCAGATGCAGCTGCGAACCGTGCGTCGGAATTGGTCCAGCAGCTGATGACTTTCGCTTCCGGTGGGAAACCCATTCGGGAGAACGTCCGAGTGCCCGATCTGTTGCGTCGGATTCTCTCGGAGCATCGGGTCAGGTTTCCCCATATTCGATACCAATTTCAGCCGAACGAAACCAATCTGGTTGCGTTTATCGATCCTGCTCAGTTTTCCCGTCTGGTGGACAATCTGATATCGAATTCAGAAAACGCCATGCGCCATCAAGCCGGTGCACTAGTGGTTCGCTGCGGAAAGGTAGCTCCAGAGGAAATTCAGCGTTTTGTCCGGGGCCGCCAGCCATTGAACACCGAGCATTTACTGGTCGAAGTGATCGACACAGGCCCGGGAATGGACACTGACACTCTGAATCAGGTGTTTGAACCTTATTTCACTACCCGGAAAACTGACAACGCTACAGGTATCGGCCTGACTGTCTGCGAGTCGATCGCCCGGGCTCACGGTGGCTTTATTTTCCTGCAATCAAAGCAAGGCAAAGGAACGATCGCGACTTTTTGCTGTCCGATAAACGATGTTTCTTTGGAGCCGGATTCCGATGAGGCACCCACGTCTCAGCTGCCGGCAGCACCGGTAAAACAGCTGGGCGGCGATGAGAGTGAAGCCGATGAAGAACGCAAGCCGATCCAGGCGAGAATTCTTCTTCTCGAAGATGATGAGCCCATCTTGAAACTGATGTCGAAAACTCTCCAGCGGTCTGGCCACACGGTTGTCGAAACCAGGGACGGTAGGGATACGGTCAGTGAGTATCGACTGGCGCTGGAAGACAATCAGCCATTTGATTTGGTGATCAGTGATCTGACAATCGAACACGGAGTCGGTGGTGTCGAAACGATGCGCAAACTGCGGGAGATGGATCCTAAAGTGTTGGCGATCGTTTCGAGTGGCTACTCGGATGATACCGCAATGTCGAACCCTGATCGCTACGGATTTTCTGCGGTTTTACCAAAACCGTATGCGCCTCAGGAGCTGCGCGATTTGGTTGATCGTGTGCTGGCGAAGCACGCTGCTCTAGCCGAATAGCCGTATGGCATGCCGATGAAATAGATTTTCGGTCACGTTTTTTCCGACAATCTCCCGGTGTTCGCCGAGGAGGTTGAGATACCGATCTCCCATTTTCGCAGCGACCTTGTAACCTACATGTAAAAGCTGCCGGAGGTGAGGATTAAACTCATTGCAATCCTGATCATGGCGCAAAGCGTTTTGGTATTGCTCCGATGACCATGAACTAACCTCGGAAGCGCTTGGCAACTTGGTGGTATCAATATCGATCACCGATGCATACGGAGCGCACAGGGCGTCGCTTTGTTCCAGGGCGAGTTGATAGACTTCTTTCGCCACTACCAGGCCTTCACCACCTGCCTCAGCCAAACCAATTAGCTCTTCGAGCCAGGTCGTACCCGCTGTTTTTACATGAATCCCGGCTCCGGTCCTGGCGATTGTAGTCGCAATTGGTCCGTAGATGGAAAATTTGTCGCTCCCTGAATGCACGCTGAGTTTGAGGTTCTCCGGCAAGTTGTATTGGGCGATCGCATGAGCAATGACGGCGATATCATCAGAGAACTCCTGCTCGAACTGCGCCACATCTCCGACGTAGTCTACCCCTTTGTTGAACCGTCCAGTAAACTTGGGGGCTATTGTCTGAAGAGGGATTTCTTCATCGTGTAATGCGGCGAGAATGATTAGCAGCTCCGGGGGCGTCTGGGGCGAATCAGTCTCATCCATGGACACTTCTGTCACGAAAGAGCCTTCACCTTTCAGTGAGACAAGGTGGCGATAGATCTCTCCCGCTTTTTTTACCGCAAGCAGGAACTGATTGGCTGTTGCACGAACGTCGTCAGCTGAGATGGAGAGTGGTTTCCCAATTCCCGGGATTTCGATTTCGCCAATCAGTTCGGGATGTCGTTTCAAAAACTCATCGACTTCGTCGGCGGCAACCGGCTGACCAATAAAGTCTGCTACATCGATGGTAAAGAAATCGGAGCAGTCGGAAAACAACGAAGCCGTCTCCAGATTGATGTGGTCAGCGTCAACGAAGTGGTCTTTGGACCAGCTCAACTCGGCAACTGCTGCATCTGCCGCATCCCGTGTGGATTGAGGCTGGGACCCAATTGTGATGTGTTCGCGATGGGACTTGTTCCATACCGGAATGATTTCCACTCCCAGTTGCTCTGATGCCTGTTGGCAGGCGCGGAGCTGAGCAACACCCTGGTTTGCAAAACGATCCCCCAATCCAAACGAATATTTTCCGATAGTTCGCATATGATCACACTATTCGACGGCCTCGACTGTTTCCGCAAACAATTGCTCAGGAGCAAAAAAATCGTCCATTTGATTCAAGGATCGCAAAGCGGTTTTTGATTCCAAAGGCACCAGCGAGATTCGATACTTTTTGCCAACTTCCAACGC
>JAHDCN010000033.1:0-10904 GCA_020629815.1 Verrucomicrobiota bacterium | reverse complement strand
ATTGTCTTGTTCGTTATCCGGGAGGAAAAGCTCTCTTTCCGCGAACAGCCAGATGACATCCTTCTTTTTCCGAATTTTATTGTCAGGTCGAGAGGCAAGAATCCTGCGAGGCGCGAGGATTCCATCTCCATTCACAGCGATCACATCAAGCGCTCGGCCCAGCCGTGAACCCAAATGTGCTCCGAGCCCTGCTGCAATTCTTTCTTCGCTCGGGATTCCAAATCCGAGTGACCAGTCTTCGAAAATATTCACAAAGCTATCTCCGATCAACACGGTCTCGGAATCCGGATCAGTGGACTCTATCCATTGTCCGGTTTCTCTGTTGGTCACTCGCTGCAAGACAGCTTTCTCCTTTGGATATTTTGCCCGGGCTGTTTCCCCGAGCATGCCAACCAAGTCGCCATAATGGGCTCGATTCAAATTTTCGATCTCGAAGTTATCGGAATGAATGCCATCTAAACTCTGCGCAATCACCTCGGCCGATGCAGTCATTGTTTCCGGCGTCCAGTGGGTGTCCTGTCGAAGAAAAAGATCCAAACCTTCTCTTTTCCGACTCTCGAAAAGTGGAAGCAGATCAATCACCGAGACTCCTTTGGCGGATAGATCTGCGAGAATTTGGGAACGCAACGGGTGATTAGCTGTAGTAGCGAATGAGAAGACCGCCTTGTCCGGGATGGGAACCAGTGTCAGACGAATTCCCCGCTCCTGGAGCTGGCTCGCAAACCTGGCTATTGCCTCAGTACGGTGGGTGATCTCCCGCTGGTTAGCACCGATCAGAGCATCGACGCCCGGCCGATAGAGAAGTTCGCCATTCCCGGTAATCAGGACTTTTCGGTTTCCTTCGTTAAGCAGCAACCTTTGAAACTCCAGGCCTTGTTCCCGGCTCTTTTTGTGGGGCGGTTGAGCATCTATCTCCTGCTCTAAGGCTTGAATTCGATCAAGCAGGGATACATGGGTTGGCTCTCCATCAGATCCGAAGCGTACTTCATCGACTCGAAAGCCGACTTTCTGGAAAAAACCCGGTTCGCCTGAGGGAGTCCCGGCAGTTCGCAATCCCAGAGGAATTGCGAGTCCAATACCGAAAACAAACGCGAGAGACCAGAGAACAATCCGGTTCCCGGCAACCCCGCTGACAGGAATCCTTCCGGGTTCCCGAGAAGAGGAATTACTCCCCTCCGGCATCGTCTTCTTTCTTGCCGCCAATACCAAGAACTTTGAGCACAACGATAGCGATAAGGAGCAGAACAGTCAGGCCAATGACAATAAACTGAAAATTGATTACCCCGCCGGTATCAGGTTCCTCATAGTCGCGATCATCGTCCTTGTCATCATCGTCATCATCCTTCTTAGAGGACGAGCTTTTCTTTTTGGACGACTTTTTCTTGGGATCCTCTTTTTTCGCTTCGGCTTGAGCGAGCGCTGCAAATGCGGCGTCGGCACTTTGTGGCTCGTCTGTTTTTTCCGAATCACCCTCTTCTGCAGTTTCTTCGTCGGAAGCCTCGTCTTTCTTATCTCCGGATGTTTCTTTCAAATCTGCTGCCAAAGCCTCAGAAGCTTCCGCTTCTTCGGCTGCTTTCATGGCTGCAGCCCGCTCTTTGATTTTCTTATCCAGTTTCGCGCGGATTTCACTGGTGTAACCTTTGCTACCCTTCTTCGAACTGGATTTCTTTTTGCTATCGCCCGACGCTGCGAAGATCGGCATCGCAGAGGCGTCCGCTAACTTGGTTTTGGCAATATCGAGATTCCCGGTTGCCACCATTTCATCGACTTTGATCAACTCATTGGCCTGTGCCTCCAGCTTGCCAACATCGTATATGTTCAGCTTGGGAATTTCGCTTTTCAGCAGCTTGATATAGCCTTCGATGGATGGTTTGGATCGGGGATTCAGTCGGACCCATTTGATTCCGGCCTTCTTGTCTGCAGCCAAATTTGTTTTGTAAGTGGCTTCCTCAGCGGCACGCGCTGCCTCCACCTGTTGGCGGGCAACGTCATCGAGCTGGCTCTTGTTCTTTTCCCACTCTGCATTCCGATACTCCACATCGCGCAGCATCCGTGTCAGTTGGTTACCCAAAGACGGCATGATGGTTTTGGCTTCGGTCAATGCAGCTGGAAACGCCGGTGTGCCTTTGTAATTTTCCTCGATTGTCTCGTATTCCCGGAGTGCACCAATGAAACCATTGTAGGTGCCGCTTTTGACCATATTTTGCATCCGGTACAAGCGAATTTTCGAATCGATCAAGCCTTTGTAATCAATCTGGTCCTGTGGGCTGTACCAGGTGTCATCCACTTTGATGTTTCCCCGCTCTACCTTGTCGAGCTCCTCCTTTAGGGTTTTCTGGATCTTCTCCACTTCGGGCTTGTGGCGGCTTCCGGCAAAACTCTTGAGAAACATATCCGGTCCAGTCTCCAATGCGGTCCGGTAACTGGATGCACTCATGAGAGGCGCTGTAGGTACGAGCTTTCTGATTTTTGCAAACTCCACATCGTCTGGAGCGGATTTCACCAGGGAAGTGATATCCGCCCGGGAAATCATTTTCGTTTCCTTGATTGATGCCGAACGGGACACTTCGATTTTGATAAAATCGCTCGCTTCGAGGGTGATTTTCCCCTCGTAGGTTTTCCCGTCTTTGGTTTTTACTGTGTCTGCCTTGCCGACTGTCGCTGCGAGAAGGAAGAGCGCTGTGACTGCCAGAAATTGAGGCCATGGAAATGTTCGCATGGCTGGAGTTTACTAAGACGTCTCTCAGGACTCAATCCTTTTTGGTGGTTTTCCTGCTGGTTTTTCCGGCGAAGGGTAGTCAGAATTTTTCGGGAAACTGGTTCGTAATGTCGTATAGTATATTTTCCCAACTGTTCACCCAGATCCTGCATTATTGTGGCCTCGTTAGCACTTATTAGCCAAAAAGGAGGAGTCGGCAAAACTACGATTGCCGTCAACCTTTGTTACTCCATCGTCAAGAGAGGGTGGAAAGTCCTGTTAGTTGACGCAGACCCGCAGGGTGGAGTTGGCTTTTCACTCACTGAGAAAGCCAAGGATGCGGTCGGTTTCTTCGATTTACTGGAGCAGGATGAGGTCGATGTTGAAGCCGTTGATTCTGCAATCATGCAGACGAATATGCCCGGGTTCGGGCTGTTAACTCGAGGTTCTCGCGGCTCGGTTGATAAGATTACGACAGACGGGATTTCTTCGAAGGAAATTTCCCGTCTAATCACTGCGCTGGAGGCTACAGACTACGAGGTGATCATTTTTGATACCCCATCAGGACCTCACCCGGTTTCCATCGGAATCAGTGCTGTATCGGATTCATTGCTCATTCCACAGCAGCCTTCGCCTCTTTGTCTGCGTAGCCTGCCACAAATTCTTCGCATGGTCGCATCCGTGCGCAATCCAGAGACCGACAAACCCAAGGTGGCTGGTTTCGTTCTTTCAATGACTGATCCGGATGAGCCTTCTTCTTTGGAGGATCAGCGCGAATTTCGTGACCTACTGCCATTGGAGATGGTTCTGGAGACGGTCGTTCCGGTGCAACGGGATTTTCTGGAGGCGAGCAGGGTTGGTGTGCCAGTTGCAATGCTTCGGGATCGCCCCTCTGCATCCAGCCTGATTTTTGATCAATTGGCAGCTGAGCTTGAGCCTCGACTGAACCTGTACGAAGACAACGAGAACCCGATCGAGGAGATCAACGATTATGCCCGACTCGTGGATTGATAAAGAGGAAGTGGACGAGCTTTTTCGTGCCTTCGCTTCTCCTCTGGGAGCTTCGGATGAACCAAAGGACTCACCACCAGAAGGCGAGTCAGAAGAAGATGACGTCCCGTCTGATATCGTAGAGAAAGCTGCGGTAGAGTCGGATGAGAGTGAAGAGATTGATTCAGACGAGGATCTCCCAGATCGTGGGTTTGCGATCACCACAATCGAAGAGATTGAAGACTACATAGCTGCAGAGTCCCGGAGCTCAGAAGAGCAAAACGAACTTGATGAGCAGTTGCCTGCAGAAGCCGATGAGAAAATTGAGGAAGCTGCTACAGCGGAGGAATTCGAGGAAGTAACGGATCCAGAGCCCGAGCCGGTAGTGGAGACGAAGCAGGACGAAGCAGAAGTCGAGGTTGTCGTCGAAGAGGAGGACCAGGAGGAACTTGTAGCAGAAGAAGCGATAGCTGAGGATTGGGTTTCTTCGATTACTGTCCTCGAGGAAGAAGACGAAGATCCGGACGAGGAAGATCCCGCTGACTTGGTATTGGTTGAACAATCAGAAGAACCAAAGTTCGAAGAGACAACCGTGAGCGCGGTCGATAAAGCGCGCCATTTCTCGTTTTTTGCATCAGATACTGCAGAGGAGGTTTCCGAGCCCGAAGGCAGTGAGGCGGATGCGGTAAAAGCAGTTCAGGCGCTGGCGCAGGCACGCGAAATTGCAAAAGAAGGCGGACTCCTGAGATCGGAACAGGAAAAAGAGGACGGCGTGGTAACCGTAATGATACCGCAGTCTGACGATTCTGCGGAGGAGGAAGAAAATCAGTTTGTTGATGAATTGAAGTGCGAGGATCAGTTTCTCGATATCGCTTCGATTCCGCTGCCGCAGAACAGCCCCGGTTTCACCATGGAGGAAACCATAGCTCAAAGGTTGGAAAAATTTGCCAACCTGTTTAAGGAAAGAGTGGGAGCTACCAATATTTCCATTACCGATGGCGATGGTCTGCCTCTTTATAGCGGCAGCGATGCGGAAGAAACTTCCAGCCCCTTTCGATTAGTTTTTTATATGCGGGACATCGCGATGTCTATGGGCATGGAAGAGAGAGTGTCCTCTTTTGTTTCAGTGGGAGAAGGAAACTGGCTTTGCCTTTTGTATTCGTCGAGTTCCGCAGACGATCAACCCGTTGTTCAAGCGATTGTGCCAAAACCCTTATCGACCGCTCAGTTGTGCCATTGGGAACGGCTTTTGGAACGAGCGGTTCGCCCCGGAGCCGTAGATCTGCAAGTAGCGGGTTGATCCGGCGGCGAATACTGACAAGTTGTCACTCTTGCCATGCAGGACGAGCTTTCCGTTTATTTCGACAATCCAGCTACCGACTCGATGGGCTACAACACCGTCGAGGGGAAGCTCTTCTGTGGTCGTGACAAAATTGAACTTCAGTACAAGCAAAAGGACCGGGCTTTCAAAAAAAACCCGGCGATTGTGGTGGAATTCGACTACTCGGAGGTAGAACGGGTCGAGTTTACTACCGGCTGGTTCAAACCCCGAATTCTGATTTTCAAAACCCGTTCACCGGAGAAGCTGGAGGAATTCCCCGGCGCAAAGGTCGGTTTGGTTGAATTGCACGTAACTAAGCCTGCTGTGGCCGATGCCAAAAAAGTTGCCACGTTTATCGAATACCAGCAGTCGGAAGCTTTCCTCGAAGAGTCGGACCGGCGCTGGTTGGAATCCCGAAGCGAATCGGACCCGGAAATATGACAGACACCGTCCGGGAAACTTCGGGTGCCTCCCGGAACAATAAGCCTACCCGTCTTTTTATCTGGGCAGCATTCCTTCTCTTCCTGGTTGTGTTTGCTGGTGTCTATTCCTGGTTAGGAACCAGGTTGGTAATGGGCGATCACCAGAGTCAGGCTGAGTGGAATCAGCGGGACTATCTGGATGCTGTATTTCAGACAAAGTTGTATGCCAAAAATACTGCTGAAGAAATTCAGACGACCACCGCATTTGGCAGTGCAGCAGCGCGGCAGCTACCCCACTTTCTTTTCGGGCGGGTAGATCCTCTTTGGCCCTGGATCATTAGCTTTTCGAAGGAGTCGGATCCAGATGCGCTGTTCCTAACCGCAAAGAAAATCAACGTCATGATCTGCGGGGTGGCTTTGATCCTTCTTGGGCTTGTATCGGCCCGTGCCTTCTCTTTTCTCAGTGCCACCTGTTTTCTTCTGGTTGGTGGGATCGGGTATTTACTCGATCGGGCAGCAGTTTGCCGAATCGATGGGATTGTGTTTTTGCTTACGGTTTTGGTCTGGATTTGTTTGCTTAGCCTGCTGCGCCACAATTCACTTTGGAAGTATGGTATGCTGGGGTTCCTGCTGGGATTTCTTTTTCTGGCTAACTCGCTGATTTCTCCGCTGGTGATTGCATTTTGTGTTGTCACGATTTTTCGCAGTGTTGTGGAAAACAGCCTCCAAAAGCGGGACGAGTCTCCTGTCTCGCTTTGGAGTATTCCCAATCAGATTGTAGGCCTCGCGATATGTCTGACGATTTTTATGATTGTGGCCGGCCCCCGCCTAAGTTACGCGAACGAAAATTACGGAAATGCCTTTCATCGATATGATGACCTTACAATGTGGCTGAGTTCGAGAGATGAAGCAGACAGTTTTCGTTCTCAGTTTCCGGGAAAGGCTGAGTTGTCGGCGCTAACCAAAGACACCCGCCCCGGGCTGCAGAACTTTTTTCTGGAGAACGGTCTCGAAAGGTTCGTTGATCGTGCTCTGGATGGTGCGCGGGAACAATCCGCTCATTTGTTTCCCGGGAACAATCGAAGTAATACAGTAGCTCGAGTTCTCAACTGGCGACCCGGATTGTGGCTGATCTATTTTGCCTCGGTATTTTTTGTAATCGGATTGATCCACCGGCTTGCGGCTCTGAAAAAAGATGAACAGGTTTGGCGAGTGGGGCAAACCAGCTCCCGCTGGGTATTTCTTTTTGCGATTCTGACCGTTATTTTCTCGATTTTCTGGATCGGTCTGGGACACCCGGCAAACGCTGATGAAGTCGTCATACCGGCCTTATACCTGCCAATACTGCTTACGTTTGTCTGGATATCGGAGCGTTTCCGCAGGCAACTGCAGCGCACTCGCTGGGCCCGGTTTGTAAATCACCTTCACGTTCTCGCCATGATCTTACCGATCACGTTTATGGTCACGCGACTCGCTGTCCTGATCTTCGGGGGCGAAGACAGGTTGATGTAGGTTTTACTGATTTTTTAACGCAGGATTCAGCGCGTTCAAAACCAGCTTCGACCACTTCCGGTAACCTTCTCGATTCAAGTGTAACTTGTCGTTGATAAAGAGGTCGGAGTTTGGGACGCCATCTTTTGTCAGAAAGGTTTCAGCCGTGGCAATGAAGTGGGCGTGGGTAGTCGATTCGCACCACTGCTCGATCATTTTGTTAGCAACCTTCACCTTTGGCCAGGCGCCCCAGCGCGATTCAGTTGGCGTTACCGGCAAAAAGAAAACGGGCGTTTCCGGCTGTTGTTTTTGGATGAATTCAAAAACATAGCGGACAAGGCCTAACACCTCTTCTGGAGATTTATCGTCGTTTTTACCTTTGATATCATTTCCAAGGAAAAACACGGCTGCCTGGAACTTGTGGGGACTGATCAGCTGCTTCGTGTGGACAGCAACGTCCGACCAGGTTGATCCACCAAAACCTCGTTGAATAGGAATGTAGGGTGCCACATCCTCGGCAAGTGTGTCCCAGAGTCGAATACTGGAGCTACCGCAAAACAGAACTGCATTGTCAGGATAATCTTCCGAGGCATCGAGCTTGCCGAAGGCCTCCATATCCTTTTGCCACTTTTTCTCGGAAGCAGATCGGTATTTTTCCAGATCGATTTGAACATCCTGCGACACTCCCGGAAAGGAGCTCATTAGAATGACGGTTAGAAGGCCAAGGAGAACACGCATGCCGAAACGTAGAGAACAGAATTGCGATTCGCAATCATCGACTCACTAAATCCCAGAACAGCATATCCAGTCCAATTTTAAGTCCGAATTCGGCATCCCAATTGTGATCATTGCGAAAAGTGACCTCGGGGGCGATCACACCGTACAGCCACTGATCCCGTAACGGGAACCTTGTGAAAAGAGACGCATGATAGCTACTGACATTCGGCCCGTCACTACTACCTCGCGCACTCAGTCGAAGTCCGCTTCCATGAGCAATATCGCGTCCGCTTGCGCGTGCACCAAAGCGGTCCTCGGCAAACACCTGATGTGCATACCCCGCCAAAAAGCTCTGCGACCATTCGGCTCCTTCTGTTTCTTCGCTCCAGCGAACACCACTGGAGGTTCGGAAGAATTTCTTTCCGTTCCAACGGTCGGCGGTGAACCGGGCTCTGGTGCCAAGGCCTTCTTCAACTTCCGAAAATACCGATACTCCCGGGTAGACCGACCACGATCCGGCCTCCCAAACCGGAGCCCAGCGCATACTGGCAAAAGCATCTACCGGCCACTTGGCGCGAACTCCTATATCGAAGTCAATGTACTCGAAAAACTGGCGTCGGATCCCAAACCGTAAGTCTCCGGGAGAATCAAACTCATCAGACCCGGGCAATTCATTCAACTCTTCATTGGTAATGAAAAGTTTCAGCTGCTGCTCTGCGTTCGGAAGATTCACATCCATATCGAAATCGGTGTCGATTCCATATCCGACCCCATTATTGTCAATTGCCTCGGCCAGCGTACTTAGGCGAAAGCGCGAGACCGGTGTTGGCATTAGGGGATCTTCAGAAAAAAGGCTATCGAACCATAGTGCCCTTCGCTGGACTGACAGAAACAACCAGTCATGTGCCCAATCGACTTGGTCGAGAATGGGTTCGTGCTTCGGAAAGGGATCGGGATCAGGCAAAGTCGAGATGGGAGCTTCACTCCATCCAACCACTCGCGCTGGAGTCGAAGCTTCTACCGGTGCAGCGATTTCCTGACTCAGAGCAGCTCGAACAAACAGAAAGAAAACAATTCCAAATCGAATTGTTACTCCCGTTGTTTGTTGCCCTAGAGACCGAAACTGCCCCACCATTCCATAAATTTAACATTTATGGAATTTATTGCAATTACAATTAATGCTCAGCCTAACTCGCGAAACTTCCGGTCGATCTTGGCTGAGAAAAAGTCGCGCAAGCCTTCGCCACTGACGTTTTGGATCACCTCGTTGAGGAAACCAAAACTGATCATGCGGCGCGCTTTCTCGGCATCAATGCCGCGCGCCTGCAGATAGAAAATTTCCTCGTCACTGATTTGGCCGGAGGTCGAACCGTGGGAGCACTTCACCTGATCGGCATCGATCTCGAGACCGGGCATGGCGTTGGCCTCGGCGCGGTCGGAACCCAACAGGTTGCGACAAGTCTGGTAGGAGTCGGTGTGGTGAGCACCGGGCAGGACTTGGATCAGGCCGCCGAAAATCGTGCGCGCCTCATCATAGAGAGCGTTTTTGAAAAGCAGATTACTGGTGGTGTGTTGAGCTTCGTGACATTGCAGCGTGCGCTGATCGTATTCCTGGATATCAGTCGCAAGGCTCGCACCGTAGATCTGACTGTCGGAACCCTCAGCCATCATGCGGTTCAGTGATTCGTTGCGTACCCAGGCCGCACCGAGATTGATGAAAAAGCATTTTACCTGTGAGTTCTTACCGACGCGGGTGTTGTTTAGCTGCACCTGCTTGGCTCCGTTGTGCGCCAAATCCTGAACACCAATGTATTGGATGTGGGATCCGCCTGTGGCATCGAGATCCACATTGGCAATCGAAAGCACACTGTCATCCGGAGTGGCGGATTCAAAATTCTCAATCACACAAGCCTGACCACCATCTTCGGCAACGATCAGAGTGTGAGGAAAAATTGGAGTCAGCTCACCGGATCCGAAATGATGCACGACAACTGGCGCAGAAAAATCGACGCCCTTTGGAGCATGGACAAAAACTCCACTTAGGGAAGCGGCACCGTGCAGGGAGCGGAATTTGGCCCCGCCGAGACACTGCTCCTCTTTGCGCATGAAGTGCTGCTGCAGCAAATCGCTGTGCTGGGCAATCGCATCCTGAATTGGCAGGCAAACCGCACCTTCCGGGATATCAACCACCTCGGAGTGAATCAGCTGATTATTGGCAAATACGTAGTGAGCGGCGTACTTTTCCGGGCGGTTGAAAAACGCACGGTCGAGAACCTTTTGCCGGGTCGCGTCATCAATCGAGGATGCTTCCTGGATACCCTCAAAGCGCATCTTTTTCAGATCGGCGAAACGCCACGACTGATCGTTGCGCGTTGGCAGGGCGGTTGATTCAAAGTCACTCCAGGACTTCTCCTGAAATTCCGTATACCAGGACGGCAGGTCGGAGTCCGATTGGAGACGTGGTGGAGATGCGAGCCAAGTGGTTTGCATATTTTAGACAGGATTAACGGGATTGTTTTTGATTAACAGGATTGCGATGGGCTAGTTCACTTCGATCACAAATCTTGTAAATCGAAACGAATCATTTAAATCCTGTCTAACCAACGCTTCCTTCCATTTCCAGGTCGATCAGGCGCTTCAATTCCACGCTGTATTCCATAGGGAATTCGCGGACCAGGTCGTTAACGAATCCGTTCACACTCAAGCTCATGGCTTCGGCTTCGGAGAGTCCACGCTGTTGCATGTAGAAAATCTGCTCTTCACTGACCTGACTGACGCTGGCCTCGTGCTGAGTTGCGTGCTGGTTGCCGCGCACGGTAATCGCTGGATAAGTGTCGGTGCGGCTGTTCGGGTTGATCAAAAGCGCATCACACTCAGTGTTGTTCTTGCAGCCCTTGAGATTCTTCGGGATGTGTACCTGACCGCGATAGGTCGAGCGACCCTCGCCGACGGAAATCGATTTCGACACTACGTTGGAAGTGGTTTCATCCGCTGCGTGAATCATTTTTGCGCCGGTGTCCTGATGCTGACCGTCGTTAGCCAGAGCAATGGAAATAACCTCACCGCGAGCCTTGCGGCCTTTCATGATCACACCGGGGTATTTCATCGTCAGGCGGGAACCGATGTTGCAATCGATCCATCGAATCTCAGCATTCTCGTGAGCAATGCCCCGCTTGGTCACCAGGTTGAAAACATTGTTCGACCAGTTTTGTACGGTGATGTATTGGATTTTGGCATTGTCCATGGCGACCAGCTCGACTACCGC
>JAHDCN010000460.1 GCA_020629815.1 Verrucomicrobiota bacterium | reverse complement strand
ACCCAGGGCATGACTTCCCGGAACAATTTTTGTCCCGCTTCAATCTGTTCGCCCTCGCTGCGAGCCACTCCTTTTGCCTCTGCGATGTCGCCCCCGATATACCATATCTTTCGTCCCTCAGAATCAATATGCGTAGTGGAAACCAACGGCGGCTTCGGTCCGTTGCCAATACAGACAGAGAAAAAATCCGGAAGTTCTCTGCGGCGGATCGCCAATTGATGAAGCGGTCGAATCTGCATCTGCGGTGAAGCGATTCCCAACTGATCCAAAATCGGTCCATTGCCGGCCCCGGCTGCCAATACGTAGTGATCAGCTTGCAGTGAAACCCAGCGGCCATCCTGCTGCTGCAATCGAATTGCCGCGATCTCACCATCGCGAACTACCAACTCCGCTCCTTTTTCCCAATCAACCAGAAAGCAATCCTGCTCGATTCGGGACGCCAACGCTTTCACCATGCCGACACAGTCGAGCACAATTTCGCCGATTCGAAAAATCTGGCCTTTGTAGTCCGGAGTTTGAAACACGTCAGGATACTCTTCCCTTTTTAGAGGTGCGGCACGGTTTCGCAGAGCTTTGGAACCGAACAAGGTTACCGCTTTGCTCAGCACACTCGGCAGACTCCACATGTATTGACACTCACTGAGAACCTCCACTCCCTCCAGGTTCACATCGCCTTTTCCCCCGAGAGCTTCCGTCCATCGATTCGGCATTGCTGCCAACTCTTCTGAGGAATCATTCAGCTTACCGCCGACTGCATACTTTAGTCCTCCGTGAATCACTCCCTGCGCCGCCAGCGTCTGGCCTTCGCCAAGAGGTGAATTGGAAAGGAGCACACATTTCCGGCCGGCATCTTTCAGAGCATTGCATGTCCACAATGCAGCTACCCCACCGCCGATGACAACAGTATCCACCTTCACAATTGGCAGGTCATTTTCCATGATCGTTGGATAAAACGAAACTAGTCAAAAGCGGGATGCAAAGCGTTTTGCACCAAACGTTTGATATGAGCCCTGTGCCGTCTTGGCAACGGTGGATCGATCTGAGCCAGCGACTCCAGTAGCAATACCGCCTCGCTCTGAGCAGGTATCGGATAATCGGAAGAGTCCTTCAAACCACTGACTTTGATGAGTCGCTTCACATACTCAATTTGCAAAGACTCACGAAAGGAATTGGCCCCCTCTTCCGGGTCCCCCACCATGATCGCAAGATGCAAGCTACTCATCACATCGCTGAGTGTGTACTCGTTGCCATACTGCTCACTTTCCAAAACCCGCTGTAGAGTATTTTTGTGCATCAGATGATCCAATACCCGCTCCTGAATTGACAGCACCTCCGCATTCGGTTTGGGGTCTTCGTTAGCTTTCAGTTTACGAAGATCAAAACCGCGCCGCTGGATTTGCAATTTCGCAATCAGTTCCGGAGAAAAGGAAAACGCATCCGGTGCGAAAATGTAATCTGCCAGAGCTCCCATTGCAGCCTTCTGCTGCTCGACATCAACCGGCTTCAATGGCGCAGGCGGCGCGTCTTTCTGCCCGACCAGCGCTCGCTCAACTTCCACCCCGCCCACAAAGCGTGACAAGGTTTCTGCAGCATTACGCATTTGGCGAAGTAGAGAGTAAAATGCGGTGATCATCTCCTGATAGCTCTCGCCGTCTTCGAGCAGAGAGTTTGGCAACTTTTCCAGAGTCTCACGGGCAATCTGAATTTGGTCTACCGAGTGGGCAATGGGCTCGCTGGTCAGGTCGTTGATCATGGCACGAGGATCGACTCCTCTACCAGCGTAGCGCATATCATCTGCATCGTTGCCAAAGGCATGTTCGGGCTTAGTCGATTCATTCAGAATCGCGGTCAGCATCTCCGCTTCATCCTGATCCGGCATCGTCTGAGAATATCCAAATCGAACTGCCCAGTAATCGTAGGGACCGGGGACCGTCGAATAGTAATGCCCCTGTTTCGCCCGATCCATAGACAGGTTCGCCGGAGCGTAATCCATCACCGAAGCAATCACCCCGGTTTTTGCCGTCAGCTCCTTGTTGTGAATCTGCTCGCGGTTGTAAAGATGGCTGGAACGAAAGTTGTGATTCAAGCCAATCGTGTGGCCGACTTCGTGCAGAACCAGGTCGACCAGTGCCTGCTCAACCAATTCATCCACCTCCACCTGGTCGTTGCCAAGTGTCTTCAAGGCAGCGCTGGCCGCGATGTTATTTAACTGCAGGTAATTGCCAAACTGGCAGAAAAACCCCGGATCATTGCGCTCGGCCATTCGATTGAAGGGAAACGGAAGAACGTCCTCCGCCTTTCCCACCTTCAGTAATTCCCGCAATCGAATACGGTTAGTCAGGAAAACGTATTCGAGCATGATGTCTGAACCCAAAATCTGACCGGTCTCCGGATTGACAAAACTCGGGCCATAACCGCCAAACGGAGGGTCCGGGGAAGAGGTCCAGCGCAACACGTGATAGCGAATGTCATCGGAATCCCAGTCCG
>JAHDCN010000459.1 GCA_020629815.1 Verrucomicrobiota bacterium | reverse complement strand
GCGCCTTCAACGACGGTGAGTTTGCTGAGGCCGCGCAGAAATACGAAGCCATCGTCAACGCTGGAACGATTTCTCCCGAGTTGCTGTTCAATCTGGGCACGGCTCACTATCGTGAGGGTGCGGTCGGCGAGGGGATGCTTTGGTTTCGCCGAGCGCTGGTGCTGAGCCCGGACCTTGCCGAGGTGAATCAGAATCTGGAGTTTCTGCGTAGCAAACTAGGCTATCTGGAGTTTCCTGCCAACAAAATGGAATCGTTCCTGCGGGGGATTCCGGCGCCGTTGTTGAGATGGACTTTTGCCCTGTGCCTGTGGGCGATTGGCTTTGCCCTGTTAGGGATCTTCCTGTTTCCCCGATGGAAGAAAAATCGGGGAGGTTTGATTACCCTGTCTGTCTTCGCCCTGCTAATCGGAGGATTGGTTTACTACGCATCCGATTACCGGAAGAAGAAACTGGCTATCGACAATTTTGCGACGATCCTTGCAGCGAACACCAGCGCGCTGACGGCTCCGACCCCGGACTCCAGCAAAGTCATTGAGTTGCCACAGGGATCGGAAGTTCGAATTTTACAAACCACAGATCACTGGACCTATGCCGAGATTCCCGGTGACCTTCGAGGTTGGGTGAGATCGGAAAATCTGGAAGCTGTCTGGCCGATCGAAATACAGCAACAGTAACCCGCCTTTGCACTTTTATTTATGCCACGTCGCTGCGCCCTTAATGCCCTGCTTGAATGGGAAAACGGATCCCGGTTTTCTGATGAAATTTTCCGCAAGGCGGCCGAGCGCGCCGAACTTAAGGGCCCTGACCGATCACTGGCCCAGGACATTTTTTACGGCACGCTCCGAAATCTGATCCTGCTCGATGAACTGATTGAGCGGTTTCGCAAAGGCAGGATCAAGTTGCCGACTCAGTGCCTGTTGCGGATTGGCCTGTACCAGTTGTTTTGTTCCGAGATTGCTGATCACGCCGCAATCAACGAAACTGTTTCGCTGGCGAAGAAACATGAGAAGGGGCTGGTCAATGCGATCCTGCGAAATGCCCAGCGTCAGCAAGAAGAATTGGAAAAAGAGATTCCTACCTGGTCGCTGGCCGAGCGCTACTCGCATCCCGAGTTTCTGGTGGATCGCTGGGAGAACGAATTCGGTTCGGATGCCACCGAGGCAATTCTGGAATGGAACAATTCCCCTTCGCCGAACTATGGCAGAATTCATTCGCTGAGTGGCGATGAAGAGGGACTTAACAGGGTTAGGTCAGAGACCCAACCCTGTTTGGTCGGTGAAGATTTCCCCGATTTTTTCTCTTTCGAAGGCGCTCCCAATACCGAGTGGATTGAAAAAGGTTGGATCTACATCCAAGATCCGTCGACTTCGGTTTCCTGTCGTTTGCTCAATCCCCAGCCGGGTGAAACAATCCTGGATGCCTGCGCAGCTCCTGGAGGAAAGACGGCCTTTCTGGCTGACCTGATGGGGAATTCGGGCCAGATCATTGCGACCGATTCGAGTCCCAAACGCCTGGATCGACTGGAGAAGAATTTGCAACGACTGCATGTGAAGAACACCGAAGTCAGGGCAGTGGATTGGAAAGCCTCGGAGCCGGATGGAATCGCGGATTTGCCGAAGTTTGACGCAATCCTGCTCGATGCGCCATGTTCCAACTCTGGGGTGATGCGGCGCCGGATTGACGTGCGCTGGCGATTGTATGAAGGGGAATTCGAACGTCAGGCCAAGACACAGATTGCCTTGCTGAATGCGATGAAGCCGCTTCTCAAGCCCGGTGGGCGAATTGTCTATTCCACTTGCTCGATTGATCAGGCAGAAAACGAAGCGGTAGCGGAGCAATCTGGCCTCGAAATCGGCGAAATAGTTCACTGTCGTCCGTGGATGGATGACTTTGATGGGGCATTCGCTGCACAGTTGCGAGCACAGTGAGCCGCAAAATGTGACCTGTTTTTCTCACTTGGTTCACTTGCAAGAGGTTGGGAAAGAGATAACAATTTAGAGCTATGGTACGTGCCGTCCTTACCCTCGTTGCTGTCTTGCTGTTTGCTTTCACCTTCCTGTTCATCTGGAGCGGGAGTGAAAGTATTGCCTTTTCCCGTGTGGCGATGGAAAATGATGCGTCTACACAGGAGTTGCTGGCAGCTCATCTGGCTAAGCTGCGCAAAGAGGCTCGCGAGGTGGATACTTCGTCTGGTTTTGATGAGCCGGATGAGCCTACGATGTCTGAGGGGGATGGACCTCCAGTGGTGCTGTGGGTTTCGATTCCCGGATTTCGCGGTGACTATCTCGACAAGTCTGAGACTCCGTTTTTTGACAGCATGACCAGCGATGGTGGATCGACTACCAAGCTGCGTCCGATTTTCCCAAGCTTGAGCTATCCCGCTCACGCAACTCTGGCGACAGGTGTTTTGCCTGGTAAACATGGAATCGTTGCTGACCGGATGCGCGGAGCGGATGGAGCGGTCGTAGAGAATCCCACCGACACCTCATTGCTGA
>JAHDCN010000458.1 GCA_020629815.1 Verrucomicrobiota bacterium | reverse complement strand
AAAGCTCCGACCTTTGATGTGTTTCTGCGCGAATTGGGTAAGGCTTTTCCGGGGAAATAGAGATTCGTCGAGAACCTGTGCCTGCTTCTTGTAGGTTTTCGCCACCGCCTGCTTCGGGCTGATTTTGCAACGCGGATAGACTTGCCCTTGCGATCCGCTGGGTAGCTGCCCCCGTAACATCGAACAGCGTTGGCATAATGTCCGATCAATTGAGCAGGCTCTCGATACCACTCCTGAGATTTGCCACTGATACCTCTCCCTGAGTTGGATCGGATTTCACTTCGGCTTGCGTTTGCGCATGAGTCTCTTGAGCGGGAAGACCCCATTTGATCGAAGAGACTGCAACTCACCGCGACAAGATTTTCAACACGCACACCGGCACAAGGACATGAACATTTTTCCGATCCGGAGTGTGCGGGTAGGAAATACAACTACATCCACAACCTGAGCCGAAACCGAAGAAGAAGCGAGCCAAGTAACCTTTTTACTCTTCATCGGTGAAATGCGTGAGAAATTCCGTATCCATCATCGCCTTTCCGTGTTTAAATCCTGAACTTTCCTATGAAGAAGTCGCTTGCCTATCTTTTCCTGATCCTCAGTCTCACGCTCAATGTCGCTCTGGCGGAGCGTGACCCAACCCGACTCACTCATGGCCCGATGCTGGGGAAACCGACGGCTCATACCATGACCGTCTGGGCCCGGACTTCTGACCCGACAGAGTTCACGGTTCGTTATGGCGTCACGGAATCGAATCTCGATCAGGAGTCACCCGCAGCGAACACCCGCATCGAGAACGACAACACCGGCACCGCGACACTGGTCGATCTGAAGGCGGATCAGAAATACTTTTACCAGGTCTACATTAATGACCGTCCTCACGGTCTTCCGGGATCGTTCCTTACCTTGCCGGATGTGGAGGAAGTGAAAAACGCCGAGCACAATCCGGAGGGCCTGTTCAATTTCCGGTTTCAAATTGGTTCCTGTGCCAACCAGAATCCGATCCATGGTAACGGTCACCGGGCCAAAACCTACGAAAACCTGAATCGCCTGTGGGCTGACAAAACGCACTTTCATATCATGAATGGTGACTGGCTCTACGAAGAGCTGCGTGAGTATCCGGTCGAGGCCTGGCGTCTTCGGGCCGGAATCGACAAGGTGCCCGCTAATGTCGATCTGATGCCAACCATGGTGGGTGTTTGGGAAAACTATAAGCTCTATCTGAGCCGGGGGATTTCTCTGTCGCAATGGCATCGCAATGTGCCGAGCTACTTCACTTTCGATGACCACGAACTGGTCAACGATATCTGGGGTGCTGCAACGGCAGGTCGGCGGGATCGTCGTGCGGTGTTCCGCGACATCGGCACCCACGCCTTTTACGATTACCTCGGTTGGGCCAACCCGACGGAGTTCTCCCATCGCGTTCACGTTTCCCGAGCTGAGATGAAAGAAGGCAGTGATCTACTGGTCGATAAGAATGCGAACTTCAAAGAGATGCCGCTGGATGAGATGCTCAATCTCCACGTGCATTGGGGCACCTTGAGCGCCGGCGTCAACGATCTGAAATACGATGTCCTTAGCGAAGGACATCCCAATTCATACGTCTATGATATTAAAGAAGTGGTCGATGAGCATACCTTGCGTCTGCACATGCCAGCGAAGGCGACCGATACCGTCACCTATTCCATCGGTCGCCGTAGCTACGGCAAGTTCACGGTAAGCAACTGCGATTTCTATCTACTTGACACCCGCGGAGCGCGGGACATGCATGACACAACCGACCGCGGAAAAAAAGGTCTTTCGATGCTAGGCAAAGTGCAGCGGGACTGGTTGCTGGATTCGATGAAAAACAGCAAGGCCGATTTTTCATTCGTCATCTCATCGGTGCCTTTTATGATTCCTCACAGTGGCGCGGGTGGTTTCGAGGCGGCCGAAAATAAGGAAGAAGCTTGGACGGCGTTTTTCGATGAGCGGGAAATTCTCATCGACGCCTGGGAAGAGATCGGCAAGCCGGTTTTTGTGATGACAGGAGACTTGCACAACAGCTTCGCAATTAAGATTACCGATCAGATTTGGGAGTTCTGCTGCGGCCCTCACAACAGCGTCAATCACGTGCCGAAGAATGACGAGATGGATCGCCCGGCGACCGGGAAATTTAAATTTGGTCCCCGCGAGTGCGACATTCGCTGGAGTAGTTACATCCTGCCTGATTTGGAACGCATGCAGCGTCTCTATCCCTACTACGCGGTGGTGAAGATCAACAACGTCTTCAACATGCCGCAGAAACTTGGCGACAAGCGCTGGGTCGCCTATCCGCATCCACAGGTGGTGTTCCAGTATTACAACGGCAACACCGGTGAGCTGGAATACGCCGAGTCGATTTCGACGAAACGGAAGTAGGGGACATCTTTCAAAAGGGTAGGGGCACGTGTCCTCACGTGTCCGTAGTGCCTATCCAGTGATGGCCGCGATTTTCCGCGAATAAATTGTCCAATTTGTCAGGC
>JAHDCN010000457.1 GCA_020629815.1 Verrucomicrobiota bacterium | reverse complement strand
ACGATGTCGAATTCTTTGCCGACCTCGATGATTCGTTCCCCGGTTTTGATATCCCAGGCGACGACGTTACCGGATTTACCGCCACGTCCACCTCCACAGGAAAGGTAGCTTCCGTTGGAGGAAAAGTTCAGTGCTTGAGGGAAACCCTCTGGATAAGGCAACACGCCTAACAGGTCGAAATCTTCGGAGTGAAACAGTAAAACTTGCTTCTGGCCGGCAACGGCAAGGATTGGCGCCCATGGACTGTGTGCCAGTGCCGGGACGGAATTCGCGCGAGAAGTGACGACCTCGGGTTCCAGGATCAAATGTTCCGGCATCGCTGGTGGGCCTTCGGGCTTGCCGATGGTAGCCGTGATATTCATATCCAGCTTCGGCTTATCGCTCTTCTTCGCCGAGCTGCTCTTGGTCTCCAAAATACCGCCTTTGATCCAGTCAGCGATCACCTTCAATTCTGCATCTGGAGCCTTTGGTTTGCGGGGTGGCATATACGGTTCCTCCGTATGCGCCATTAATGTGTAAATCCTTGATGCTGTGGGGTCTTCGGGGACAACAACTGCCCCACCTGAGCCTCCGCCCATCATCGCTGAGTAGGTGGAAAGATCGAGACCGCCCTTGGATTCATCAGGGTTGTGACAGTTCAAACATTTCGCCTCGAAGATCGGCATGATGTGATCCTCGAATGTAATCTTCTCCTGGCCTTGTGCGGGTGTGGAAAAGAAAGCCAGACTGAGAGCGCCAGCCGCAGTGGAAAAAGACAGCTTTTTCATAAATCAAATGTGGGGTGATTGGTTAAAAAACGGATTCACTCACAGTGGTTACGGGTGGAAATCACGATTCAGACCCACCCTTTAATAGTATAATCGAAGAGGTAATCGCCGCAAGGGCCCCTCTCAATAACGGAAATGCGGCAAAATTCGGCTCACTTTTTGCCAAAATTGGCATGCAGCCCTCAAAAATCCCACGAAAACCCAACCATCGGCCCGAGAGCATTTAGTCCCGGGTTGGGCATTTTCAGGCCGGTGTTGGAGGTGTGCTGAAAATACAGCCCATACTGGAAGTAGAACCCTTCCCGAATGGTATGCCGCGTGCCCATGTGGACGTACCAGTTAAAATTGAAATCCTGACTGTGGCCGCCAACGACATTCGTGCTGTCCAGCATTGCCAAGCCGCCACCGACTGAGAAAAAGTGGCTGAGTGTCAGATCTTCGTTCCACCATTCAAAGGACGGTCCCCCGGAGAACCCCAAAAGGTAGCTTTCCGGTCCTTCAAGAACGGCCTGAGTCAGTAGGCTGAAACGGGTTCGGGCTACAAGATGGCCTTTCTCATCCCAGTCGCGATAAAAGGTGTAGGGGATTTTCACTGTTGTCATGACTGGCAACAGCTCATAGGCAATCGGAGTGGAACTACCAATCTTCCAAAGCATGCCGGCTTCGATTGTGATCTCATGCCCCTGCCAGGGAAACAAGTCCTCATCAAGATAGGAAACAGAAGCACCTGAATCGACTTCAAAGCTTCCAGCGCGGAGATCCATTATGGAAACACCTCCTGAGATTAGGAGCAGCAAAAAGAGCGTTGGTAATTTTCCCAGTGAAATCATGCCCGTGTTTCGTGGCAAAAGGTACGCTGCTGATCTTGATTGTAAACCAGTCAATTCCGATTCGATCTTGTCGCAAATCCGTCCCCAGACGATGCAGGTTTTCCGCTTACTATCTCCGCATGATTCGATTACTCACAGGGTTCCTTGCTATCATTTTATGCGGGGCTGCTTCAGCTAACGAACGCCCCAATATCCTGTTCGCCATTGCGGACGATTGGTCGTTTGGTCACGCCGGTGCCTACGGCTGTTCGTGGGTCGAGACACCAAATTTTGATCGCTTGGCAAAAAATGGGCTTCTCTTCAACCGGGCCTACACGCCGAATGCCAAATGTGCCCCTTCACGGGCGATTATTCTCACCGGCCGCTACTCCTGGCAACTGGAAGAGGCCGGCAATCATATGGCGATCTTCCCGGCAAAGTTCGGTGGTTGGGTCGAGCGATTGACGGCAGACGGTTACAACACGGGCTACACCGGCAAGGGTTGGGGGCCCGGTTTTGCCAATAATAAGGAGGGTAAGAAGCGCCTGATCACCGGTAAAGCTTATCAAGGCAAAAAGTCGCCACCTCCGGGCAAGATGATTTCCAACAACGACTATGCCGGCAACTTCGGCACCTTTCTCGCCGAGCAAAAGGAAGACCAGCCGTGGGCATTTTGGTTTGGGACTACGGAGCCGCACCGGGGCTACGAATACAAGATTGGCCAGCGGCTTGGCAAAAAGCTCAGCGATATCGACCGCGTGCCGAAATACTGGCCGGATAACGAGATCATTCGCAATGACATGCTCGACTATGCGATCGAGGTCGAACATTACGATAAGCACCTCGGCCTGATCATTGACCAACTGGAAAAAGCCGGTCAGCTGGAGAATACCTTGATCGTTTCAACCTCGGATCACGGTATGCC
>JAHDCN010000032.1:12246-15836 GCA_020629815.1 Verrucomicrobiota bacterium | reverse complement strand
ACTGAGTCAACTCATTGGCTCCGATCGAGAAACTGTTCCAGTTAATGATCGCATTTTGGCTGCTCTGGTTAATCTGCAGGTTGCCACCAGCTCCGGAGCCGATATTCACGTTACCGTGAACCACTACTCCGCCACTCGGATTGGCGAAAGCACCAGGCGTCCAGAGGATTAACCCGGGGAGAGTTAGCAAGGTGGTCAAGAGGCAGAATATGCGCCGTTTACGAATCCCCGCAGTGAAGTTACCTGAGGCACTTTGACATCTTTTCATAGAAATGATTGAGGTAAAGGAGGGGAATGTTGAAGATTCCAGCAAAAACGCCTTTAGGTGTCGAGGAAAAAGTGACACATTTATTGACAGAAAGTGCACGAATTTTCCTTTGGTAGAGCCGCCCACCTCAGAACCTCTTTAAATCCTCTGCCGCAGCGCCTCATAAAGGCACACGGCAGCAGCATTGGAAACGTTGAGACATTCCACTTCCCCTAGCATCGGGATTCGGATCAGCTCGTCACAATTCTCCATTGTGAGACGTCGCATCCCGCTGGCTTCTGCCCCTAAAACAATCGCCAGCGCCCCGCTGCAATCAATCTCATACAAGTCGGCAGTAGCCTGATCAGCCGTGCCGATAACTTTTACCGCATATTCCTCGCGAATTTTTTCCAGAAACCTCGCCATATTGCCCACCGGAACGACCGGTGTATGCTCAGCCGCCCCACAGGCTATACGAACGACGGTGTCAGTAACCGGTGCGGTTTTGTGCCTGGGCACCACTACCGCAGCAGCGCCCGCACCGTTGGCGGACCGGAGACAGGCTCCCAGATTATGCGGGTCCTGCACTTCATCCAAAACTAACAGAAGGATTTCCCGATCCTGCTCTATCAATTGGTAAAGTCCCTCTTCCGAAAGCCGGGCACGATGAGTGCCGTCGCCTGCATGAGCGTTTGCCCTGGCTTCGGGACGACGCCCTCCCTTCCTTCCTGATTTTTTTCCACGGCCCATTAATCAGGTCTTTCGAATACAATAGTTTTCCCGGCCGGTGCCGGCGATAAATTCTCCATCCGCTTCCGCAGCAAATTGATCAAACAGCTTCTTTTGACTTTGATGACATTCGAGGGCAGCACTTCGCTGGTCAGCAAATTGGGAAACATCCAGCGAGAGGTGAGCCTCGTCATCCCAATTTACCAGCGACTGGATTGGATGGCCCGGTTGCCGCGCCAACATCGTCATCCACACGGCTTGATTACCAGGCACGGACACCGCCCTTTTCACGGAGGCGAACACCAGCAAATGCGCCGGGTGCCAGTATTCGCCACAACTCCCGTGACTAATCACTATATTCGCGTCCTTGATCTCGCCCCGCAGTTGGCTGGTGAGCTGTGCTACAGAGACACTTGGGGCAAAAACCCTGTTACCTTCAGCAACGGGGTCGACATGGTTCAGAAACTTCAACTCATTTACGTTTAGAACCTTGCAAGACATTTCCATTTCTTGCTGCCGCACTTTACCCAACTCTTCCCTGCGATACGCTCCCGTTGGGCCACCTTCTCCACGCGTCAGACAAACAACCTTGGTGTGCGTACCTAATTCAGCCAAGCGCAAGAGCATTCCGGAACAGAATATCTCATCATCGGGATGCGCTACAACGAGAACCGCTTTCTTCCTCTGCTCCTCAGAAAGAAAATCCAGAGAATCAAATTCCGGAGAGTCCCGAAATCGTCGAAAAGGACGAGCCAACTCTGAGAAACGCTTTTGGTAGAAGACAGGGTCAGTTAGCGGCAGCTGGATTCGTTTGTTCACAAGTAGGTCGGCTGGAATTCCCCCTTTTCAGGTCGAGCCACTGCGATTCCAAGGCTTGCAGCACTTCCTGACGAAAACGGGAGGCGCCAAATGTAGCCACTTCTTGCGAAAGTTGAAGCCGAATCTGCTCGATTCTTTCCTCATTGCCGATAAGGCGAAGGATTTTCTCAACAGCATCGTCCTCGTCTTCATATTGCAAATCAGAAATGCCAACCACCTCGCAGGCCCCACCCTCCTCCGGAACAAATGGGACAGCGCCCATAGCTGCCATCTCTGCGACCGCAATTCCAAAGGCTTCAATCCGGCAGCCATGAATCGCAAAAGTAGCTGATCGGATAACCTTCTCTTTTTCTTTTCCCCCAAGGAATCCCGTAGTCGATACCCAATCTCTCTGGCCACGAATGACTTCAGCCAATTCCTGCTCGTAGGCGCTTGAGCCCAATTCACCAATCATTTTCAACTCCACCGGCACCCCTGCCTGCCGGACTTTTTCGAGAATCCTAATGACTTTCTCCCATTCTTTTTCCGGAGACATTCTTCCCAGACAGACGAATTGAAGAGGGTCCCTGGCTACCTTCTCCAAATCCGGTTCCGGAAGCTGGACTGGCGGATACAAAACTCCACTTTCGATGCCAGAAAATTTCTGCAATTCCCGGGCACTCCATTGGGAGTTAGCAAGGACCAGATCATTTCGCTGCTCCAAGGGTCGGGATCTTCCTGCGAGCCAGTCTCCTACTTTTAGATATCCCCTTCGCAAAAAGGATTCCTTATGCCGGATAGCCTTCTCTTCCCCGAAACAGTAGAGCCGTTGCCGCATCGATTCATCAAAGCTAAAATCGCCAATCAGCTGGACAGCATTCTTACCGAAATCAATTGGATTATAGGCACTTACACAGATTTCGAATTCACTGGAGATTGATCGGCAGAATCTTTCGAAAACAGCACGTTGCCAGTGAACCAGCTGCTTTTCTGAGCGAATCATGGGCAACCGTGGACTTTTGATCAGCTGCAATTTTCCGGGATCGACACTAGTCCCAAAAGCACGATTAAGAGTATCCCAATCCACGTCCGAGGCGGTTGCAAAGGTCACCCGATACCGGTCCTGAAGCGCTTGCAGGACATTCATCGCCGCCGCTTCGGATCCTCCCCTCGCCATCCAGGGATGAACGACCAAGACTTTCGGTTTCGCTTTCACCGGATTTCCTCTGTAATTTCCGGAATTGCGGCTGACCTAGCAGGCACCTTCCCGTTTGAAGAAGGTAAGGAACATAATGTGGAAATCAAAGCTGATGTTCCAGTTTTCGATGTAGTGAAGATCAAATTTCACCCGCTCAGTCAGATCTGTATCACCCCGAAGGCCGTTCACCTGAGCCCACCCGGTAATACCCGGCTTAATATTGTGGCGGGCATTGTAGTGAGGAATCACTTCCTTAAATTCTTCAATCAATTCCGGACGTTCCGGACGCGGGCCGACCAGACTCATATCGCCAGTCAAAACGTTCCAGAATTGGGGAATTTCATCAATATTCCAACGCCGCATCAGTTCACCTACTCTGAGTCGACGGGGATCATCTTTCACCGTCCACCCTACTTTGCCGTCGGCTTCCGCATTCAGTTTCATGCTGCGAAGTTTGACCATATCAAACACCTTGCCATTCGCCCCCAATCGACGCTGTCGATAGAAAATCGAACCCGGACTCTCCCGGTAAATCATCCATCCGAAAACAGCAATCAATGGAGCTGATGCGATCAACCCAACCAAGGCGCCGACAATGTCGATGAAACGCTTCGCATA
>JAHDCN010000032.1:0-12146 GCA_020629815.1 Verrucomicrobiota bacterium | reverse complement strand
GAGAAATCTTCATTCCAACCGATCACAAAAGCCCGGCGTCGTAGACTTTGAGAAATGGCGCTGCGGGAGACGAGAAAGCTGCCAAATGCTCTGACCAAGGTTAGAGAGGAAAAAATGGTGACCATACCGAGAATGGCAAAAACCCGCGAGACCGGTGGATCGATGCGCAACACCAGCGCAATCATCAGGAAAAAGAAAACCCAACCGACCGAAGACTTAAAAATCGCCTTAATCGTATTCGGCAATGACAGCAAAGTCTCTCTAGAGTACACACGGAAATTCAGCAGCAACATCGCCATCAGCACCGTTCCCAACAGAAAGTGGCCCGTGTAGTTATGCTGACTTTCAATCTGGTAAATGGTGAATTCCTTGATCGGCCCTTCGAATCGTAACCAGTGCGCAAAATAAACCGCACCCCACACAGTTATCAGATCCACCACAAAAGCCAAAGCAACCAGTCTATGGTATACCGTGCCGGAGTTCTCCGCAGTCTGAGCCAGGGGCAAAGACTTCGATTCCGGGGCAAGATTCGGTTCACTTCCAAAACCGGGAGCAGGCTTTCTGTTTGTGTTTCGCATTCTCAACTATGAAAATATTTCTTAACAATAATATTCATAATTACAAAAATCGCAAGCGTTTCTTTTCAAGACCGCAATTAGTGCGCCAAAAGTCACGCAAATTTGAGAAAAACGGCCGCAACAGGTCAGCACCGGGAAGAAGTCAAATTTTCCAAAAGGCAGCGTTGCGCGTTGTTCGCTTCCCGTATAGGATTTCGCATTCCAGATGCTCACTTTTAATCTGGAATGCTGCTTCATCACTCACGTCACCACGTTCACCTGAATGAATCACCGCTCAATCTTTCTGCGATTCACAGCACTCCTGTTCGCAATTCAGTTTCCACTGTCCGCTTTCGCCCAGGAGGCAGAACCCAAGCGTTCAGCGGCCGAACAGGCCCAATCGATTCTCGACTACCTGATGGAAGGTGGTCCGTTGCTGATGATTCCGCTGGCGCTGCTTTCCTTTATCGCGGTGCTGTTGATCATTTTCTACATCTTCACGATCCGCCAGGGAACCGTGGTCAGTAACAAGTTTATGAACGCAGCCGATGCGCTGATTCGGAAGCAGGATTATCTGGGCCTGATCGCCGTCTGTAACCGCGAAAACGAGTGCATCGCCCGGATCGTTTACAAAACTCTGGATTTTGCTACTAAGAACCCGACCGCCAGTTTCGACGAAGTCCGCGAAGTGACCGAGGCCGAAGGAACCCGTCAGGCCAGTATCCTCAACAACAGAATCGGCTACCTGAATGACATCAGCCGGGTAGCGCCGATGGTCGGTCTGTTCGGAACCGTGATCGGGATGATCAAGGCGTTCAACAGCATGGGCGAAACCGCAGGAGCCCAACACATGGAGCTCGCTCCCGGTGTCGCGCAAGCGCTGGTAACGACTGCGGCTGGACTGGTGGTCAGTATCCCTTCTTTGATCTTTTACTCCATCTTCCGCGGAAAAGTGCAGAAGCTGATTGCTGAACTGGAAGCCGCGATGACGCATATCATGGCACTGCTGGCAGCCCAATATAAGCGAGCCAACTACAAAGCTTCCGCCCGCAAAAGCGACGACTAAACAGGGTTAGGTCACCGACCTAACAGGGTTAACTCAGAGGAAAAAGACGTCTCATGAAATTTCGCGATACCAAACCCGATCATGGCGCTGAGCTTGAGCTCGCTCCGATGATCGATGTGGTTTTCCTTCTGCTGATTTTCTTCATCGTGACCTGGCAGTATGCCCGCTTCGAGCGCGACATGGACATCTCTGTTCCTGCTGCGGAAGAATCGGTCGATCAACCGAGGAAGCAGGGCGAAATCATTGTGAACGTCCGTGAGAGCGGAGAGATCGTATTGAACGGAAGCGTCGTCACCGAGCAGGATCTGCAGGTCAAGTTGAATGCAATTTCTCAGGAGTTCCCAAATCAGGCAGTCATTCTCCGCGGTGCTTCGGAAGCCAGCTACCAGACGATCATCGATGTTCTCGATCAGATCAAGAAGGCCGGCATTTGGAACGTGGCCTTCGCTACAGTGAAGAAGGAATAGCGCAACCGCATCGCCCCCACTCTCTCACTCCAATGAACTTTCTCGAGGCATCGAGCCTGCGCGTTTGTCCGCCAGATCAGCCGATCAATGGCAACATCACTCTGCCTGGTTCGAAATCGATCACGAACCGCGCCCTGCTGCTTGCTGCTTTAGCAAAAGGCAAAACTCGCCTGACCGGAGCTCTTTCGAGCGACGACACCTACTACATGAGCGAAGCTCTTCGCAACATGGGGGTCCAGGTCGAAAAGCCTGACGACACGGAGTTTATTGTAACCGGCAGCGGAAAATTCGCTGAGCCCAAAGAATCAATTTTCCTGGGAAATGCCGGAACGGCCACTCGCTTTCTCACGGCAGCAGTCGCCACGCAACCCGGGCGTTTTGTAATCGATGGCGACGAGCACATGCGAAAGCGACCGATTCAGCCACTGGTTGATGCCTTGCAGAGGATGGGCATTTCCGCAACGGCCGAGTCAAAATGCCCACCTGTGACGATTGAGTCAGCAGGACAGTTTTCCACTTCAAGGGTGGAGATCGATGGTGGCCTTTCCAGCCAGTATATTTCCGCCATCCTGATGGCAGCCCCTCTTCATCACGAACCATTCACAATTGAGCTAACCGGAAACGAGATCGGAGCCAAAGGCTATATCGATATCACACTTGAGGTAATGAAATGCTTCGGCGCTGATGTTTCGCAGGAGGGCGAAGGTCACTGGGTGATTCAACCCGGCGGATATCAGGCTGTGGAAACCTATCAAGTCGAGCCGGACGCCTCTGCCGCCACCTACTTGTGGGCAGCGGAAAAATTGACCGGTGGCCAAATTGATCTGGGCACTACTCCCACCGCCATGATGCAGCCCGACGCCCGGGCGTGGGAGGTAATTCAGCAATGGCCCAATCTGCCTGGCGAAATCAATGGCAGCCAGATGCAGGATGCCATTCCCACCATCGCGGCACTGGCTGCTTTCAACGAAACGCCCGTGAGGTTTGTCGGTATTGAAAACCTTCGAGTAAAGGAATGTGATCGAGTGGCGGCTTGCTGCAACGAACTCAACCGACTGAAACCGGGATTGGCAGAAGAGATCGGCGATGACCTTATGGTTCACTCGGATCCGTCGCTGATCGGCAGCAAATCAGATGCGCAGATAGAGACTTACGCTGATCACCGCATTGCGATGGCTTTTTCTTTAGCTGGATTGGTGATGCCCGGAGTCACCATACTCGACCCGGGCTGTGTGGCCAAAACCTACCCGAAATACTGGCAGGATATGGCAGGGCTCGGGGTTTCACTGGCCTAGATATCGCCATTGAAGCAGCAAGAATTCCGGTCTAGACTACGTCAACGCCATGCCCCATCCAATCATCCAACGCTTCGCCCTGTTGCTGTTTGCCTGGGCACTCCTCGGGAGCAGCCAGGCGACTGCTCAAACTCAGGAGGACGCACTTTCCTACGCAGATCTTCTTTACACGCAGAAGCAGTATTCACTGGCTGCTCAGCAGTATCAGCTTTTCATCCGGGAAAATCCGCGAAGCGCCAATGTGCAGGCAGCCTGGTTGAGACTGGGTGAGTGCTATGTCCAGGTCGGCCAGACAGTCGATGCCCAGACTACGTTTCGCCACATCGTGGAAACCTTCAAAAAAGGTGCCTTCGTCGGCACGGCGGCCTACCGAATTGCGGTGATCCAATTTAATGCCAAAGACTACGAAGCGGCCACAGGCAGCTTTCGGACTGCTACCTTTAACCTTACCGACAACGAGGCAAAACTTCAGTCACGTTTTTACTACGGGCGCTCCCTGCAATTGACCCGCAACCCGAAAGAGGCGCTGGACCAATACCAAGCCGTAATGAAGGCTGCGCCGCCGGAAACCAATCCGTTTTATGAGCGATGCCTGCTCGAGACTGCTCGTCTGTATTTCGACATGGGCGAAACCGAGAAGGCTCTGGAGAAATTTGAGGAATTAGCATCCAGCGCCAAAACTCAGGAATTCAAAGAAGAGGCTCTCGTGCGCGGCGGTCTGTTGGCGGCTGAAGCAGGCAAGCCCGATGTGAGTGAAGAGTTTCTCGATCAGGCAATGAAGTTCTCCGACGCCAGCCCGTGGAAATCGCTGGCTCAAGTGGGCGCCGTATTCAACGCATTTACCCGCAAAGACTACGACAAAGTAATCCAGATTTACAGCCTCGGCGGCACCTATGGAGCAGCAACCGATTCGCGTGGCAAAATGCTGCTCGTGGTCGGACACTCGTTTCGACTCAAGGGTGACTTGGCCAACGCTCTCAAGCTCTACGGTTTAGTCGAAGGAAAATACCCCAACCTCGCCGAGGGTGCGGAAGCCGGCTACCGCAAGCTACAAATTCTCCACCAGCAGGGAGCGACTACTCTGCCCATTATGGCCGAGCGTTTTGCACTGAAGCAAAAGGAGACCGACAAGGACAGCAAGTTCATCGACATGGCATACCTGATGAAAGCCGAATGGCACTTCAATCAGGCAGAAACGTCCGCAAGTGGTCCCGGATCGGATTACTCGAACAAACAATATTCGCTGGCTGCCGGAGCCTACGGTGCAGTTCGCCCGCAGAATATTGATGAGAAGTTTCGCTCTACCCGTCTTTACAAGCAGGGCTGGGCTCAGGTCGAAGGCGATGAGAAAGAAAAAGGAATCTCCAGCCTGACGAAGTTTATCAAATCCTATCCGGAAGATCCCCTCGCCGCATCGGCTCTTGCGAAGCGAGGCACTGCCTATCTGCAGCTCAACGATCACAACAATGCCCTGGGTGATTTCGAGAAACTGGTCAAGGACTACCCCAATGCGAGCGAGCTGGAATTTTCCATGCAGCAGGTTGCTCTTCTTCATGGCAACAAGCGCGACATTCCGAAAATGATTGCCGCCTACCAGGCTCTGTTGAAAAAATTTCCGGAGACTTCCGGCAAGGGCGAAGCCCACTATTGGATCGGTGCCGGAAACTACGACTTGGAAAAATATGAAGTCGCCGTGTCGGAGTTGCGTCTGGCCCGGGAGCATGACCGTGAGAATTTCGGCGAAAAAGCGACCCTTCGACTGGCACTGGCCTACTACTATTTGGAGAAGGTTCCCGAGCTGGCAAAGGAAGCCCGATTCTATATCGAAACCACTCCGCTGATTGGCCCTTTGAGCGATAAGAAAAAGCGTCCGGATATTCCCACTCAGGTGATCGAATACCTCGGGAAGAAGCTTTATGACGCGAAGGACTACGCTCAAGCAGACTTCTTCCTTTCCTCTACAATCGATCCGGAAGATGCGTCCAAGACTCAGGGACCGGTCTGGAAGCTCGTCGCCGAATGCAGAATGAAGAGCCGGAAGTTTCAGGAGGCGATCGTTGCCTTTGACAATTTCCTTCGCCAAACACAGCGACCAAGTGAACGTGCTTCCGCTTATCTGAACCGGGGCAAAGCTCAGCTTTGTTTGCGCGACTTTGAAGCGGCTCAGAACAGTGCCCGCGAAAGCCTGCGCAGTCAGAAAGAGGGCCGCACCAATGCTGAATCCCGAATTCTCATGGGCGACGTCGCTGCGATGAAGGGAGACCTCGAAGGTGCAGCCCGGGAGTATCTGGTGGTCAGTCAAATTTTCGATGATCGCGATGTCACCCCGATCGCACTGACCAAAGCCATCAACGCCTACTTGTCTCTGGGCAAACGCGAGAAGGCCGATGAATTGCGGAATCAACTCGCAAAGACCTATCCCGACTTCAAGCCATCGGAAAAGGCCAATACCGATTGCTGATTCTCCGGCCTTACCGTTCTGCCTTACCAAAAAGGTTGAACCTCGACCATCTGAGCGGTTACATTTCTACCCGTGAGGAACGAACTACGACCAAGCCATGCAGAATTGCGCTCTGCATCAGAGCTGGTAAAATCTTTGGTGCAAATCAACTCGGTCAATCCCCCGGGGAACGAACTGGCTGCCGTTGAATTGCTGGCCTGGCATGCCTCCAATGAGGGATTCACTCCGGCAATCGAGGGGCCCGACCCAAATCGCCCGAACCTGATCTGCCGCCTGCCTGCTGAAGAAGCTAACCGAAGGCATCGCCCGCTTATTCTAAACTGCCACCTCGATACAGTGCCGGTCGACGATCCGGACAGATGGCAGCATGGCCCTTTTTCCGGGCACGAAGAGAACGGCTACATCTGGGGGCGCGGGACCATCGATATGAAGGGTTTTGCGGCGATGGCGTTCACCGCAATCAGCCTGCTGAAACGCAGACACTTCCCAATCAATCGCGACGTGATTTTTGCCGCTGTAGCGGACGAAGAAGCCGGCACAAAACTGGGCTCCCGCTGGCTGGTGGAAAACCGCCCCGAATTGTTGGGGAGTAAACCCGAATATGTAATCAACGAAGTCGGTGGCTTCACGGTGCATCGAAACGGCAAACGTTTCTATCCCGTGCAAGTCGCGGAGAAAGGAATCGCCTGGCTGCGGATGACTGCGGAGGGCACCCCCGGACACTCTTCTCTTCCTCCCACTGATAGTTCGGTAGCTACTTTGATCGAAGCCGCTCATCGCATATCACGCGCCCAGTTACCCTGGCATCCCTCACCTGAGGCCGCCGTGCACATTGCCGGATTTGCCGCACCCGAAGGGGAAATTGCTCAAAAGCTGGCGGGGTTACTTGGCAACCGATTGATTGGCCCGGGCTTGCTTCGTCGAGTAGTCAAAGACCCGAATCGCCGCGCTGCTACCGAAGCCATTCTACGAAACACGGCAACACCAACCAGATTTCAGACGGCAGAAGTGATCAATGCCCTGCCGGCAAAAGCCAGTGTCGATATTGATGGGCGTTTAGCTCCCGGACAATCTGCAGAGATGCTGATTCGTGAACTTCAGAAAGTAATTGGTCCTCGTTTGACCCGGAACATTTCCTTCGAAATCAAAGAGAAATCTCCGCCAACAAGCTTTTCCACAGACACCGAATTGTATCGAAAGATTGAAGCCGCTCTGAAAGATCGCGATCCCGATGGCCATGTCGTGCCGTCTATCATTCCGGGCTTCACAGACAGTCACAACTACGCAAGGCTCGGTGCAACTTGCTATGGATTTTACCCCTTGCAGCTACCGGAGGGACTCGATTTCGCTGCCCTGTTTCATGGCGATAACGAGCGACTTCCCGTCGCTGGATTTCACTGGGGGCTTACGACCTTGATGCAAATGCTTGGCGACTTTCTTTCGGCGGAGTAACCGTCTTTCCGTATAGTGAAGTGATGACCACCCGATTTCTGGGACTTGCTCTCGGCTCCAATATCAGCCCCCGGGCCAGCCATATCGAACAGGCCGTGGAGAAACTGCAAACGCTCTCATGCAGTGACCACTTTCTGCAGTCATCGACATACGTTACCGAGCCGGTAGACTGCCCTCCCGGGTCCAAAGAATTCTTCAATGCTGTGATTGAAATCGAGTGCCAACTCGAGCCGGAGGCAGTGCTCCAATTTTGCCAATCAATTGAGCTGGAAATGGGGCGACCGCTAGAGAGGGAGCTTAACGCTCCCCGCCCGATCGACATCGACCTGCTCTACTACGGAGAACACCGGAAAAAATGTGAAGCGCTCACCCTTCCTCATCCAAGAGCCCACCAACGACTATTCGTGCTGGAACCGCTGGCTGAGATTCGCCCGGACCTGACTCTTCCCGGACAAAAGCTGAACGTAAGCGAGCTACGAGAGCAAGTTTTGGAAAAGCACAAAAAGTAAATCCGACTATCGCCCCTGAGCGGGCTGATCAACGGGAACCGGTAAAGCCCTCTCTCCATCCGGCACAGGCTTGTTGTCCGCAGGCACTGGCTCCAGCTCCGTATCTTCCGAATTCAGATCCTCTTTCCCTTTGCTCAAAGGCCACTGACCAGTCCCAAGCTGAAGGATTTCCGGAGCCACTACTTCAATCATTCCGCCGCCGCTCGATTCGAACTTTCTTTTTACCAAAGGCACGGCTGTGAAAACCATCATGTCATCTTCGAGCCGCTCTATATGTAACACTGCCGCACACGTCGCCGATTCATCGACCGTGATCTCTTCGCCGATCTCGTACATGGTTTCAGGAACCTCATTCGAGGGAATCACGAAATCGATCTGCCCATCCGGGAAATTTTTGGCCGTCGCTCGAACAGCGATTCCGGAGGAAAACACATCGGTCTCTCCAAGCTGACGAACCGACTCCACCACAAAGTCTCCCGCCAGAAAGGTCACATCATCCCGCTCTTTGTAATTCTTCAGGTAGTTGCGTTTCAAAATGCCGTTGTAGGCCTTGAGTTCCACGCCATTGAACGGATAGACATTCGCATAAAGCTCTTTAATCGTATGAAATTTTCCCCGGGGAACAGTGGTGACGCCAAATACTTGAATCGGGTCGAGCTTTTCCAACCGCGTCAGAATTTTGTAATTCATTGGGTGCTCCGGTTGTCCGAAGACCCACATGCAGAAGGACCACGAGGCAAAATTCAGACCAAGCAGTACTGCAATCGCGGCAACCCATAACAGCACGCTGCCACCAACATAACGCCCCTCGTCTTCCTGACGGGAATTGCGGGAAAAAGAACTGCCTCCGAGAATTTGCATTTGGAAATCAGCTGGAAAAGATCAATACCGGGCCTCTTCCGCTTTTGGCTGTTGGCTAGTCTTCCTCACCTGTGCAACTTTCAGGATTGGAGGATTCCGGCATTGCTCCAGCCAGTGCCTCCTCTTTTTTTGCGGGCTCAAAAGAGGTTCCACACCCGCAGCTGCGTGTTGCATCCGGATTTTCAATTTTGAATCCGGAGTCATTCAAAGCGTCAACATAGTCGAGCTGAACATTGCCGAGAAACGGCAGACTTTCTTTATCCACAAATACCCGCACACCATCCTTTTCGATCACCTGATCGGTCTCTTCAGGAGCCCCCACCTTCATGGCATATTGCATACCCGCACAGCCTCCTTTTTCGACGAAAAGTCGTAACCCCTCCTCCTCCAAAGAAGCATTTTTCGACTCGAGCAGGATGCGAAGATGGTGAGCAGCAGATTCGGTGACCGTAATCATGAGAGGCAGACAACGCTGAGTTCCGAATATAGTGCAGCTTCGCCCGATCAAAAGAGAAAACTCCCACCTGTCTTCGGCCTTGGCATCACGTGAATTTTCGCTATCCTCCCTGCCCAAACACTTTCTATGACACCTGCTATCCTCATCGATTCCCGGGACAACCTCGCAGTCGCTTTGCGCGATTTAGAAAAAGGGGAAACCGTTTCTGTCGATGGCGACGCAATCGAGCTGCAGGACGCAATCGCCGCCAAGCACAAGTTCACCACAGAACCGTTTCCCGAGGGCCATCGGGCCACCATGTATGGAGTGACTGTGGGCAAAGCAACAAAGGACATTCCAGTGGGCGGACTGATTTCGACGGAAAATTTGCAGCACGACGATGATGGCTACTCGGCAGAGGATGCAGAGAGTGCCTCGACCTGGCAGGGCCCTGACATTTCCAGCTTTACTCAACGAACCTTTGATGGCTTCCATCGCGATAACGGCTCCGTGGGAACCGCAAATCACTGGCTCGTCGTGCCCATGGTTTTTTGCGAAACCCGCAACATTAAAGTGATGCAGCAAGCCTTTGAGAGGGCTCTGGGTTATGAGAAAACGTCCCACTATCAAGATTTTGTCGATCAGTTGGCTCTGGCTCATGAAAATGGCGAATCGCCTGAGTCCCTGCGCGCAAAATCTCTGGATTTCGCCTCAGGTCAGCAAGGGCGCCGACTGTTCCCGAACATCGACGGAGTCAAATTTCTCACCCATCACCTCGGCTGTGGAGGCACCCGCGCCGACGCCAACGATCTCTGCGGATTGCTTGCCGGTTATATCACTCACCCCAATGTCGCCGGAGCCACCGTGCTCAGTCTCGGCTGTGAGAATGCTCAGTCATCCATTCTGGAAAAAGAAATCGAGAAGCGCTCCCCGGGACATTCGCGGCCTCTGCACATATTTAAGCAGCACGATTTCGCCAACGAGCGGGCGATGATGGAAACCGCCATTCGGGAAACCTTCGCATCACTGGTCGAAGTAAATGCTACCAGCAAACGCGAACCAGCTCCCCTCAATAAGCTCACCGTCGGTGTTGAATGCGGGGGCAGCGATGGATTCTCCGGCATTTCCGCCAACCCGGTTATCGGCGCTGTGTCTGACCGAATGGTAGCGCTCCGCGGAAAAGTGATTCTGTCCGAGTTTCCCGAACTTTGTGGAGTCGAGCAGGAGTTACTGAATCGCTGTGTCAGCAAAGAAGTCGCCGACGAGTTCGCGCGGTTAACCTCCAACTATGCCGAGCTGGCCCGTAAAATCGGCAGCGATTTCTCCCAGAACCCCAGTCCGGGGAATATCAAAGACGGCCTGATCACCGACGCGATTAAGTCGGCTGGAGCGGCGAAAAAAGGTGGATCCTCACCGATCGTCGCGGCCCTCGATTATCCGAAGCCCGCCACCGAAACCGGTCTGAATCTCCTGTGTACTCCCGGAGGTGATATCGAATCCACCACAGCCATGGCCGGATCGCACGCCAATGTCATCCTGTTTTCCACCGGGCTCGGAACCCCCACAGGCAATCCAGTTTGCCCGGTGATCAAGGTCAGCTCCAATACCGAAGTTGCCAAACGCCTGCCCGATATGATCGATTTCGATACCGGAGCGGTGATTCGTGGCGACTCCACCATCGAGGAGCTCGCTGAGTCTCTAATCGACCGCATCATCGAAACCGCCTCCGGTCGCGCTCCGGTGAAAGCGCAGCTCTTGGGTCAGGACGACTTTCTGCCCTGGAAACGCGGCGTTTCGCTGTAAAAACTCCGCTTGCCACCGGTAATCCTGCATTTACCTTTTGTCAGGAGCAGAAAAAACGAAAACGAAAACCCACAGCATCAATTGCCAAGGGCAACACCCCTCCCCCGAGTTGGGACGAGATGTTTATTCTGTTCTTACAACGGCATCGGAAAACGAGCCACTTCTCCTTCAGTCAGGCGCTCAAACAGGCCTACTGAATCGACCTCCTTCGCTCCCCCGGTCTTTTGCAACCGGATTCGCGCTTACCAAAAATCCCGTTACTTGTCGGATCACCCCGCCTCTCACGCAGGTTGACCGACATTCTGCCGCTTCAAAGGCGGGGCCGAAGGACTTGTTTTTCGCATGCGTAAACCGGGCAGACTCCCGTCCGAAATCGGAGTTCTGCCTGCTAACGACAAAGAACCAATCTTCCAGAAAAAATGGAATCAAAATCAAAAGGACCGCAGAACCGCGGGGGCAATCGCTCCGGTGGCAAAGGCGGAAACTACAACCGAAATAATAATCGTTCGCGAAATAACAATCGCAATCGCAACCGTAACAGAAATCGCAGCCGCAGAAGAAGAAAACCCGAGCCAAAGCCTACGACAGGACAGAAGATTCTGGCGTTCCTGACTTTTGGCAAACTGGGCAAACCCAAGCGGAAACCACAGCATAAGCCGAAGAGCAAAACAACTACGGCGAAGAAAGCTCCTGCGAAAAAGAAACCTCAGCGCAAACCGCGCAAGGTCGAAGTCACCACACCGCGTCTCTACGTCGGCAATCTCTCCTACGACGCCAACGAGGCGGATCTGGAAGAACTCTTCAAGGGTGCCGGAAACGTCATGAGCGCTGAAGTGGTCACCAACGCTCGCACGCAACAGTCGAAAGGCTTCGCGTTTGTCGAAATGGGCTCCATTGACGAAGCCAAGCGCGCCGTCGAAATCCTCAATGACGAAGATTTCATGGGCCGCAGGCTGAACATTAACGGTGCACGCAGCGAAGGACCGCGCGAATCTTCTGCTGCCTGATCAACTTGAATCATTACAACAAAAGCCGAAGTAGTGAGTTCACTGCTTCGGCTTTTTCTATTCTGTGAAAGAACCCGTTTACATAGCCGGTCAAACCGGATGCGGCAAAACCTCGGTCGCGCTGTCCCTGGCTGACGTTCTCGATCAGCCGGTAGAAATTATCAACGCTGATGCTTATCAGGTCTATCGAGGCATCGAGATTCTCAGCGCCGCTCCCACTCCGGAGGAAACC
>JAHDCN010000456.1 GCA_020629815.1 Verrucomicrobiota bacterium | reverse complement strand
GGTTCGAAAAATCCGCCACTGCCGTGGAAACGGCTTTCTTTGCCGATGAACACCGAACCGGGCATCGTCGGATTCAGTTTGCCGCGCATCTTCTGGCCCCAGGCTCCGAGTCCGGGGTGGCGAATTGTCGCGCGCTGCTCGTAGCTGGTGTGCATGAAGTAGTTGCCCTTTTCATGATCCCCGGCGGTCGAGGTCAGCGAATTTACCACGCACAGTTTGTCCGCATGGCGCGCGAGGTTGGGCAGGTGAGTGGAAACCCGGATTCCATCGACATTGGTATTGAGCGGATTGGTAGCGCCCTGATTCTCGTGACCGGTTTTCAGGTCAAAGGTGTCGATGTGGCTCATGCCACCGGCCATGTAAAGATAGACGAGTTGTTTTGCCGGGCCGATCCGCGGCGGCAGGAGGTTAGCATCACCCGCTGCTCCGAAAACACGATTGGTAGTGACTCCGAGAAAGCTGCCGGCAGCCATCTCGATAAATCGACGGCGGTTCAAATCTGTTTTTTTCATCAGAAATTCGGAAAGTGGTTGGTTATTGCACGAACAGGAACTGGCGGGAGTTCAGCAAGGCCCAGACCAGGTCTTCGATGGTCTCGTCGCCGTGCAGTTCAAAGTCTTTGAGGATACGGGATGTTTCGCGCTCGCTGGGCTGTCGGGTCAGCATCGTTTGGTAGATCAGTGCGATCTTTTCTTCGACTGACTGCGCGGCTTGCAGCTTCGCGCCGAGCACGGAATTGGAATTGTGAATCGCCAAACCAAGCGGGCTATTCAGCAGATAGAGCGATTGCGGGACGGACGCATGAATGGCTGCGTTTTCGATCACCTCGCGATCAGACTGTCCGAAGTCGCGCAGGAAATGTCCGCGTCGCGCCGGTGAATCCAGATCAACGGCCCGGGCAATGTCACGAGCGACCTCGTTGTAATACTTTAGATCCTTGTGCTGGCTGTCTTTCCAGCGCCGCAGTTCGTCTTTGGAGAGGCCTTCAGGTGGCTCGGGCACAGTGGCCTTTTTTGGGGGAGGTGCCTGGCCGCCCATCATCATCATGTCTGAAGCGAGGTCATCATCGACGTCTTTTAAATCGATATACACCGTTTCGCGGTTTTTCTGTTCGATCTCACGTTTCTTTGCCTTCAGTTCCTCGGTCAGTTGAATGGCCTTTTCATTCTCGCCAGCTTCGTAGGCTGCCAGGATCTGCTTTTCATACCTGGTTCTTTCACCGTTGAATTCACGCATGCGACTTCCGGCGGCTTTCATTCGCTCCAGAACTTCTTCCATCGGACGTCCTTCCATGCTGTTGTAGACGGCCTTCGTCTTTGCGATTTGTTCGTGCCGCTTCAGTTTGATCGGTGCGGCGTAATTGTCGATGTCGGGCAGGATTAATGCAGAGATGGAATCCCAAATCTGCTCGGCTGACATGCGCTTGATCAGTGGTCCGGCAAAATGATAGGGCAACCCCGGGAAGTGGTCTTCGCCGTGCATTTCGCGGCGGAACAGCTGAGTGTGAAACAGCACGCTTTGGAATTTGCGCACGTCATAATCGACGTCTTTCATCAGGGCCTCAAGATATTCGAGCAGTTCCGGATGACTGATGGCGGTGTGATCGGTGAGATCATCGACCGGCTCAAACAAGCCGTGGCCGAAGGTGCGTTTCCACAGGCGGTTCACAATCACCCGGGTAAAGCGGGGATTCTCCGGAGAGGCGACCCATTCTGCGTAGGCGTTTTTGCGTGCTGTCTGGTCTGCCTGCTCGGGAATCTCAAGGCCGAACATCGTTCCCGGTTCCACCGGGTCGTGAGGTTTGGCGTCATCGTATTGATAATCGTGGGGTAACTGCAGTGGACGGTTCTCAAGATGGCGCACCTTGAGTGAAGTGATCGCATTGCCCAGCTGGCTGACCTGGTTATGAACCGGCTCGTAAAATTCCCTTTTCTTTTTCTCCGCCTCCAAACCCAGACGGACCTTTTCGAAGAATTGCTTCTCGGTCAGGCCAAATTCCTCCAGTGTTCTCTCCCCGTATTTACCGAAGAACTTTTTCGCCGATTCCTCATCTTTGAAATGTTTGAAGCCCTCAATCCCGATGGCTTCCCGGTAGGCGTTTCTTTCTTCTTCGCGCAGGGCACCATGCATCAGGCTACGGTTCACGCCTCCGCCACGATGATCGAAGTCATAGGTGAACGCGGCCATTTTGTAGTAGTCCATCTGGGTCCACTTATCGAAGGGGTGATTGTGGCACTGAGCGCATTCCAGTCGGGTGCCGAGAAAGACCCGGACGGTATTCGACATGTTGTCCAGCGGCATGCCGGAATCAGTAATGTAGTAGCCGGCTGCGGGATCATCGAAGGCAAGGCCGTGACCGCTGAGGAGCCGCCTTGCGAGTTCGTCGTAGGGAGTGTTCTGATGCACCTGTTCGCGAAGCCAGACCTGATAGATCATCGCCCAATGTCTCTGGGTGGAGGCGCGCAGAAGGTCGGCCCAGAAATGGTAGTGATGCGCCGTGTAACCGGCATC
>JAHDCN010000455.1 GCA_020629815.1 Verrucomicrobiota bacterium | reverse complement strand
TGCTATCGCCCGCGTAGCGCTGATTTCCTATCCGTAAAAAATTCCATTCTACCGGTTTAACCGGTGAGGTGGTCTTAGAATCGGGAAAGATAGAACTTCACTTACGGTCAAGTTATCTTTTTGCGGTTCGACTTCTTCTCTGAGCGCAGCTTCTTGAGCTGTCTCTTCCGAGCTTTTGCGGCAGCAGAAGGTTTCCGCTTCGCTACACGGCGCAAAGCTCTCTTCCGCGCCAACTCCAGACGCTTCTTTTTCAACTGCTCCTCCAACTTGGCGCACAACCTTTCCCGGGCTGTGATTCGATTAGCCTCGCGAGAGCGCCCCTCCTGGCAGTGAATTTCGATTTTGCTGGGACCGTGACGAAGAAAGACGCAGGAGGACGTCTTATTGACCTTTTGCCCCCCTGATCCAGAACCAAGCACAAACTTCTCCACCAGATCCGATTCACGAATCTTCAGTCGTTTCATTCGCTCCTGTAAGGCGGGGTTCATGCGCGACAGAATACTTCACCTCGCAAGCTCTTCCAACTGAGATTCACACAGGGGTATCCAATTCGTCACACCCTAAATTAGTCTAAATTTGGATTCCGCCTCTCCCATTCCATCAGTGAAAAGGTTCAAAGCACTGCAAAACTGAGAAAAACTCACAGAACCGCCAAAATGGCCTTGTGTGGATTGGCAAAATTGATAGATTCTTGCCGTCGTTGAGTTTCACTTTTGCGATTCGATGACAAACACGAACGCAGGTATGAAGTCACGGATAAACAAACCAACCCTTGTGATCGGATCTTTTTTGCTCGGTTTGTTGGCGCTCGACGGAATGGCTCGCCTTCACCAGTCCGCAACTCCCGGGGAAGGTCTCATTCCCCACATCACTGCTGAAAGCGCCGTGGCAATTTTCCTTATCGGGCTAACCGTGGGTATGGTCGGAGGTATCGCAGCCTTCTTCGGCTACCTCGTTTGGAAGGAGAAAAACGTCAGCGCAGAAGCCCGCGAGCTTGACCTTCTACTCGAAGAAATCGCGATGGAGCAGGAAGCTGAGAATCTTTTCCCTTCCTCTTCTGATGACTCCCTCGTCGATGAAACGGCTGACTCTGCTGAGCCTTGGGAGCGTGACGCCGATTGGTGGCGTAGCGAGGAAGACTGAGCCTTCTTCTATCTCCCGGATTAAGGGAATACCTTCGTGGCTACCGTGAAAAGGTAAGGAACCCTTGTGACTTGGGAAATGATTCCCCTGTCTACTCCTTCGCAGGGGCGCAAACCCTATTCAATCCTAACCATAAACAAATGCTCCTGTCTCGTTTGTTGCTACTGTTATGAAAAAGCTACTCGTTGAATTCATTGGGACGTTTTTCCTCGTTCTCACAATCACTGTCGGTGCCGTCTGCGGCAAAGCAGGTGACTTCGCTCCTCTCGCCATCGGTGCCACGCTGATGATCATGGTATTTGCCGGCGGTCATATCTCTGGCGGTCACTTTAACCCTGCTGTTTCTCTTGGTGCGATGCTTCGCGGAGCCCTTCCTTCCAAAGATATCGTGGGATATATTATCGCGCAGATTCTAGGTGCGGTAGTTGCCTCCATCGTCGGAACAAAGTTGATTGCACCCGAAGTCGCAGTGGAAACTGCAACCATAAGCACGGTTCCCGCCTTTGTTGCTGAGCTTCTCTACACTTTCGCGCTGGTATACGTGGTACTGAATACCGCTACCGCCAAAGGCACAGACGGAAACTCTTTCTACGGTCTTGCCATTGGTTTCACCGTCGTAGTTGGTGCCTTCACTGTGGGCAGCATCTCTCTTGGTGCTTTCAACCCAGCCGTTGCAGTTGGTCTGGTTGTTTCCGGAAAACTCGCAGCAGCACAAATCTGGATTCCGCTGGTAGCGTGTTTCCTCGGTGGTGCGCTTGCTGCATTCACCTTCAATTTTGCCAACGGCAAGGACTGATCCTTCCAGGTAAAAACCTTTTCAAAAACCGGCGGCGCGAAAGCCCGCCGGTTTTTTTGTTTAGCGATACCAACTCTCCCGAATCTCAATCAACGCAGCTTCCAGGGCAGAAGTGTTCGGCTCTTCTGGAAGATCACTCTCGGCGAAAGCGGCCTTGATACTTTCGATCTTCTCCTCAGCCATCGAAATCAGATCGTCGTAGGCAAATTCACCCCGGCGAATCTGCATGAGAAAATCCCGGTTCGGACGGCGCACCTGGATACGCTGCTCACGGGCAATCTCTTCGGCCATGTCGAGTAGACGGAAGGTGTGCATCAGATTCTTCGAGTCGTAGTTCCGACCGTGTTCGATATTGGTCGCATAGCGGGCCTCGTTGCGATGCTTCAGCCAGTCCTGATATTCGCGATACTCCTTGTTGTATTTTTTGAAGCCGTCGCGATTGAAACTCATCCAACCAATCGGCTCTTCGCCTTTCGGAATACTGCTCAGCAATACCTCGGAAGAATCCTCTGACCGGGCAATGCCGCGATAATCTTTTCCGGCGAAAACGGCAAAGACGTCCCGCATGTGAGGCACATTCACCAGGCC
>JAHDCN010000454.1 GCA_020629815.1 Verrucomicrobiota bacterium | reverse complement strand
AAAAGAGTGGCAACTCCGCAAGGATTCGAACCTTGACAAACAGGACCAAAACCTGTTGTGCTACCGTTACACCACGGAGTTACACGAGAGCAGAATTAATACTACTCTAGGTCGATTTCGCAAGCGCGATTCCCGCAAAAATTTACCCGGCGGTTTTGGCATCCCCATCCTCCTGAAGGTAGGTTCTAGGCCGGTACAACAAAGCAAATGGGACAAAGGCAATCGCAGTGAAAGCCATCAACTTGGTGAAAAACCAATAATATGCCGCGCCTTCCAGTTTGATTCCCCCTCCGGCAGTGAATTTTCTGGTCAGGCCGGAATCATCTTCAGCTTCCGCGTTATCATCCAACATGCCGCGTTTCTGCTTCTCCTTATAAAGCCAGCTTTCCTTGTCAGCAGTGCCAGCCTTGGAAGGCTCCGAGAGAGTGAGACCCAAATCCCATTGGGTATAGGGCATTTTGTCAGGCCCATTTGATACAATCCGCGCATTTCCATCGACCAGACGATAACGAATCGGTTCGCCCCAGGGGTCGGTAGGGAGATTTTCCAAAGAAACGGGAAACTTTCCGTCTTTAGTGAAACTGCTTTCAACTCTGTTGGCGATCTCTTCGAGCATTGGTGAAACCGAGGATCGAATTGCGCCATCTCTATCCACGAGGTCGTCCTGCGTCCCTTCTTTGCCATCAAAGCCGACATGCGTCTTTGTTTCACTCACGGTGACCGAAGGGACTTGAATATACATATTGATCCCTGCGACAATTAGGTTGCCCAGCGTCACCGAAACGAGGAAAATCGCCATCATCATCGACTTCATTCGACGAGGTGCCTGAGTGTAGAAAAATTCCAAGCCGACAATTGATACCAAAACCTCCGCTGCAGTCAGAATCAGATACGAAAGCAGCTGCCAGCCAACGTGAGGTGTTTCTCCCCGATCAATTGCCTCCTGCGCGATCGCGACTACGACAAACGAACCGATCATCAGAAACAAGCCAGCTCCAATCTTACGCAGAGGCGTCAGCTTGATCTTCTTCTCGATAAGTGGATAGACCAGGAAGGTGAAGAACGGAATCAGCACCAGGATCAGGAAAGGATTGAATGCCTGTATCTGTGACGGCAGCACTTCAATACCGAAAATGTTGCGGTCCATTCGTTCCGCTTGAAAAACAAATTTGGAAGCCGTCTGATCGAACAAACACCAGAAAATTGCGATAAAGCACATCAAAGGGATCAGTTTCCCAATCGCGCTCAACCCCTCCTTGCTGAACAACTCCCTCAGGAAAGGTTTCCCTTCTGCCGGGATATGGGCAAATTTCCGCCGACCCATCCAAAAGAAAATCGTAGCCAGTGCCATCAATACTCCGGGAATTCCAAAGGCCCAGTGTGGTCCATACCATTTCAGAATCCACGGGATTAAAAGATTGGAAATCACCGCACCGAAGTTGATCGAAAAATAGAAAAGGTTGAAAACCTTCGTCAGCAAATGCTGGTTTTTTGAACCAAATTGATCACCAACGTGGGCGGACACACAAGGTTTGATTCCACCGGCTCCGATAGCAATCAGGCCAAGACCCATCAGCAGCCAGAACTTCACCACTCCGTTCATGCCCATGAAAGCAAGGCAAAGGTGACCCAGGCAATACACGACCGATAGCGTCATGATCGTTCGGTATTTGCCAAAAAAGCTGTCAGCAATCAGAGCGCCAAGAAGAGGTGTCAGGTAGACTGCCGAATTAAAGAAGGAGACATACGCCGTCGCCTGCGACTCTGACATATTGCTGCCACCCAGAACGCCCAAATAGTTCGCCAGAAAAATCGCCAGCGCCGCCTTCATTCCATAGAAGCTGAATCGCTCAGCCGCTTCGTTGGAAATGATGTAAGGAATACCTCCCGGCATCTTGTCCGTCGACTCGGGAGTGGTGCGGTATTGACTCATCGGTGCTTGCGAAACGTAGGACAGGATTAACAGGGATTCCGAAAGGAATTAACAGGATATTTTGAAGAAACTCAAAATCGTCCGGGACAGTCCTGATTGTAACCTAAAGAGTATCTCAACAACGAGGTGAGTCTTAATCCTCCAAAACAAACCGCTCTTCCGGGCAGGGTGGCGGCGGAAGATGCCCAAACTGATCCAAATACCGATTGGTCTGGGCAGCCGTCTGTTGCATGCAAACACTCCACGGAATCGGCGGCCCGGGTCCCTCAAGCAAAGGCTCATCAGGTTCCGGGAAATGCATTTCCAAAGCTTCAGCGAAACTCATCAATCCAGACAAAAGCGGTCGTCAAAAGGCGGTGGCGACAAGTCAGGCCCAAAATGCTTCAGCCAATAGTTGGTTTGAGCAGCAGTTTCCTGCATAAATTGCTGCCAGGTGACAGGATCACCCGGACCTTCTAGCAACGGCTGAGTTGGCTCGGGAAACTCGAGATTCAGATCGGCTTCGGATATCTCAATCTTCGTGTCCTTTGCTGTCTGGGCTTTTCTCATCCAAGTCACTAATCAGTTTTGCTAAATCCTCGGTCGATCCATAGCGTAGCACAAGTTCCT
>JAHDCN010000453.1 GCA_020629815.1 Verrucomicrobiota bacterium | reverse complement strand
ATCGTCTGCCCGGCCGGGTAGCTTGCTTTCACTTTGGCGAGATTCTGTTTCATTGTCTTGCCGGTAACGGTCATGCAATCGCCGTGTAGCAGTCCGGCGTTCAACAGCATCTTCATCAACGGCAGAGTTCCGCCGATCTCGACCAGCTTCATCATCACATTGGCACCACTCGGTTTCAGGTCGGCAATCACTGGCACTTTTTTGCCGATACGAGTGAAGTCGTCGATGGAAAGTTTTACCCCCGCGGCACTGGCCATCGCCAGAAGGTGAAGAACCGCATTGGTCGAGCCGCCGAGCGCTGTAGTGACCGTAATCGCATTTTCGAAGGCCTTCTTGGTCATGATGTCGCGCGGACGGATGTTCTTGTTGATCAAGTTCACCACAGCGGCTCCGGCATCAAAGCAGTCCATCATTTTCTCGTCGCTGACAGCCGCTTGAGCCGAGCTGTTTGGCAAACTCATTCCCAGTGCTTCGATCGCACTGGCCATAGTGTTTGCGGTATACATGCCACCGCAGGAACCGGGACCGGGAATCGCCGTCGCCGTGACCCCGTCGAGTTCCTTATCATCAATCTTGCCGGCACTGTGTTGGCCCACCGCTTCAAAAACAGAAACGATATCGACATCTTGGCCGTCGAAACAGCCGGGCTTGATGGTGCCCCCATAGACAAAAACAGCCGGACGATTCATCCGCGCCATCGCCATCACACAGGCGGGCATATTCTTATCGCAACCGCCAATGGCAACGACACCGTCCATGCCTTCACATCCGACAACAGTCTCAATTGAGTCAGCGATTACTTCGCGACTGACCAGGGAGTATTTCATTCCCTCGGTGCCCATCGAGATCCCATCGGAAATCGTGATCGTATTGAACTCGATTCCTTTGCCGCCGGCTGCATCCGCCCCTTTCACTGACTCCTTGGCCAGCTTATCGATGTGCATGTTACACGGAGTCACCATGCTCCAGGTGGAGGCCACTCCGACGATTGACTTGGAAAAATCCTCTTCTTTGAATCCTACAGGAAACAACATCGCCCGGCTCGGAGCGCGGTCCGGGCCGTCAAGCATCGGCGATGAAAACTGACGATGCGCGGGTGTTGCTGCTTTCTTCGAACGGGCGGATTTCTTCTTCGATGCCATGGCCGGAAAAATCGCCGCCACTGGCGCAGAGTCAAGAGGGGAAACCGCCTTACGCTGCCTTCGATCGACGCACCATACCAATCAGCGCCCGGGCTTTCTTGCGGCCTTCGGTAGAGAGCGAAAGTTCCTTGTTGTCGCGCCCGACCAGAAAGGATCGATCTTTCAGGCCTGACAGGGCCGAAGTAATATTCGCAACACGTGGACGACCGCACTCTTCGATCACATTATTAATGTCCCGGCTTGAAAACGTGTCCTGATGATACACATCGCTCAAGATCAGTGAAGCCAACAGACTTTGATCAGCCAGCGTGAGATCAAATTCCTCTACCTTCTCCAGAATTTCCTGTGCCCAGTCATTCAAACTGGGCCCCTCCCCTGCTGAATCCTGCTGCTCAGTAGGACCATAGGGTGAATCACTGGACAACCCTTCATGCTGACGAATCAGTAAAGCGGTCCTCACGCTGGCCTCAATTACACGCAAATCACTCAAATTCAGCGCAGGAATCGCGACCACAATCTCTTCGACGGTGGGCTGTTTCATGTTTCTAACTAAACTTTAGCAAAATTTTTGGAAATTTCCACTCATTTTACGTTGCAAACTTGAGAATAAAATGTCATTTAGTTATTCATAATCAGAAAATGAGTTCTTTTTGACTATAACCTTGTGAACTTCGATTAGTTTTCGCCTGCTTTTCCCAGTTCACCAGTCGCTTTAGTAAAATTTGAGAAATGAGGGATTACGAAAATGTGGATGTGGGAGTATTGGAGGATTTCATCCCGGAGATCGTCAAAGCAGCGTCGAGCAGTCGTTACCCGGTGTATCGAGGCCAGTGCAGTTTTGACTGGGAGATCATCGCAGCGATGCATCGACATGACCTGTTAACGACGCAGTTTCGCACCTGGGCCGAATTCGAAGCCGATCAGATTCGCCAGTTCAAGATTGCCGCTCGGAATTTGCTCCCGGAGGTTCCCCAATCCGAAATGGAGTGGCGCGCCCAGGCATGTCGCTTCGAGGGATTCACATCGCTCACGGCCTGGAGTTCCAACCCTTTCGTCGGGCTCTACTACGCCTGCGCAGAGACCAAAGATCAAGCGGATGGTGCCGTTTGGCGCCTGACCCCAGCCAACGAAGGGTTTATCGTTGATCAGGATTTCGAAATGCACGAAGCGGAAGCGCACCTGTATCGTCCATCGATTCAGCAAACCATCGAAAACCAGCGAGTGCACTTTTTGACGCACCCCTCTCCTGCTCAGTGCTCGCGACCTGAATCATTTGAGGAATATTGCAGTCAACGGCCGGAAGAGTTTCACCTTTGCAAGATTCGGATTCCCCACGAAGAGAAAGCAGACCTGCGCAACAAGATCGCCCTTTGCGGAATCGATGCCGAAAGCCTCAACCGCACCCC
>JAHDCN010000452.1 GCA_020629815.1 Verrucomicrobiota bacterium | reverse complement strand
TGGATGAAGGCTGCTGACGAGGAGAATTTTATCGAAGCCCGGGAGGAATTGTTCGGGTCTGACTGGAGTTCGCACTTTCCGGATGGCAAGATTGAAGCAGGCGAAGAATGCTTCGATGAAGGCGGTATCGAGTTGATCGGGCTTCGCAGGGAGCCGGCGCACTGGGTCTTCACCTCTCAGGTAGAAAGCGATGAAGACGATTTGCTGCGCTGTGAGGTTCGTCTGAGTGTTTCATCCGGGAAAGCCGACGGCACCTGTACCTGTCCTAAGAAGAGAAACTGCCAACATGTGATTGCCACATTCTTCGCGATCGAGGCAGGTGATGTCCACTTTGAGGCCGATCAGGCCAATGAGAATTCCGACGAAACCCCGGCTCCGCAAACTCCTGCTGAACCTGCGATTGAAAGAGTGGTCGAAGGGGTGAAGCCGACCGGTCATCTCAGGCTGACCATTCGCGATATCACTGCGGGCCACAGCTGGGGCAATAAGTATCAGAACTGCACCCTGGATTATCGGAATCTGCCGGTGGCAATGCTGTCGTTTCAATACGGTGACTGTTTCCTCGAGTCGCCGATTTCGAAGGAAGATATCATTGTCGGGGAATTTGATGGCAAGTTGACGGAGGTCCATCGCCTGCCCGTTCCGGAGAAAATTCTGCGTCGCCAGCTCTCGGACCTTGGTCTATTCACCGCACAGCAACTGACCAATTACTACGGTCAGGTGAATCCCGATTGCTACAGCGCGGTGACCTTTCGCGATGTGAAAACCGATCAGGCGCTGATGAATTCCTGGTTCGAGTTTCTCGCCAATGAAGCTCCGCAACTGGAGTCGCAAGGTTGGGTGATCGAGATCGATGAAGGATTCGAATACGAGTGGATCGATACCGGGGAGATGTATGCCGAGCTCAGTCCTCAGAATGAGAAAATCGACTGGCTGTCTTTTGACTATGGAATCGAGGTTGGTGATCGAAAGATCAGCCTGGTCACGGCGCTGGGTGCGTTTCTCAAACAGGCGGGCCTGAAGTTCGATGTCAGCAAGCTGCTGAATGCCGCCGAAAGAGAGCGCGTTCCCATTCAGATTCCGGAGATCAACACGGTGGTGGCAGTGCCCGCCCGTCGTCTGGGTGAACTATTTCTGGCCGTGTCCGAATTGTTCAATCTGGATCGATCAGGCGCAACCAAAGGCGTGCAGCTACATCCGGCGCGAGCCGCGCAAATCGCCAATGGCCTGGACTTTTTCAATCAGAGCGAAACCGCAAACCGGCTGAAAGAACTCGGAGCGAAACTGGCCGACTTTGACGGCATCAAACCAGTGCCTGCTCCGGAGAAGCTGAACGCCGACCTGCGCGAATACCAGCTGGAAGGTCTATCATGGCTGCAATTTCTCCGCGAATATCACCTGAACGGAATTCTCGCCGACGATATGGGGCTTGGGAAAACCGTTCAGTCGCTGGCTTGTCTGCAAACCGAGATCAATGAGGGGCGGCAACAGAATCCGAGTCTGGTCATTGCGCCGACTTCCGTGATTACCAATTGGGTTCTTGAGGCCGAACGTTTTGCTCCAGAGATGAAGGTTCTCCTGCTCCACGGTCCCGGTCGAAAGAAGCATTTCCCATCCATTGCTGACCACGATCTGGTGATCACGTCGTATTCGCTGCTCAGTCGGGACATCGAACATCTGGGACAGTGTACGTTTCACTACGTGATTTTGGACGAAGCTCAGAACATCAAAAATCCAAAAGCGAAAATGGCTCAGGCAGCTTGCGATTTGAAATCGATGCACCGCCTTTGTCTCACCGGAACCCCGATGGAGAATCACCTCGGAGAACTCTGGAGTCTGATGCATTTCCTGATGCCCGGTTTCCTCGGCGGCTACGAAACGTTTCGCAAAATCTGGCAACGCCCGATCGAGGTCGATGGCGACAACATCAAACGCGAAACGCTGAAAAGGCGAATGGCACCGGTTCTGTTGCGCCGGACCAAAGAGAAAGTGCTCACCGAGCTACCGCCCCGAACCGACATCGTGCAATCCGTGCCTCTGGATCGGAAGCAGGCCGCCCTGTATGAATCCGTTCGCGCGGCTCTCGACAAAAAGGTGAGAAAGGCGCTGACGGAAAATGGCCTCGGCAAATCGCAGATTCTGGTTCTCGATGCCCTGCTGAAACTTCGCCAAATTTGTTGTCATCCCCTGCTATTGAAAACCGAATCCGCTCAGAGCGTCGATCAATCCGCCAAGTTGGATCGCTTTCGCGAGTTGATCGATGAACAAGTCAAAGGCGGTAGTCGAATCCTGGTGTTCTCTCAATTCACCTCGATGCTGGAAATCCTCGGTGAAACGCTGGATCAAATGGAGATTCCGTTTGTGAAGCTGACCGGCCAAACTCAAAAACGTCAGGAAGTCATCGACCGTTTTCAATCAGGTGAAGTGCCGGTGTTTTTGATCAGCCTGAAAGCCGGCGGTTCCGGCCTGAATCTTACGGCGGCGGACACCGTCATTCACTACGATCCCTGGTGGAATCCTGCAGCGGAAGAGCAGGCAACCGCCCGGGC
>JAHDCN010000451.1 GCA_020629815.1 Verrucomicrobiota bacterium | reverse complement strand
CTTTGTGGGACGGGGAACGGTTTCATTTTCAGTTCGATGTGGAAGACAATGACCTAGTGCTCGATGAAAGCGGTGAGCCGCATCAGGCGGCTTTGGGCTCGGACCGGGTTGAGATTTTCTTTTCCCCGACTGAGGACCTGAGTGAGCCGTACTTTGGAATCGAGATGGAGCCGCGCGGGGCGGTTTATGACTACAAAGGAGTGTTTCACCGGCAGTTTGACGATAGCTGGGAGATGGAGGGACTCGAGTTTTCCGGTGAAATTTCCGAGAGCGGGAATTATCGGGTCACCGGGCATATTCCAATCAAAACACTGACGGACCTCCAGTGCATCGACAGCAATGGTGAAATGGTTGCCGGTGTTTACCGCGCCGAATTCAGTCATCTCCCGAACGGATCGATTGATCAGAATTGGATTGCGTGGGTCGATCCGAAGACGGAGGTTCCGGACTTTCATGTGCCGGCTTCTTTTGGTCGGTTGGTGTTTCAAAACTGGCAATGAACGAAATTCACGAAATTGATACGCTGTGTCACTTCATCGATCGCGAGCACGACTTGCGTGACTGTGTGATCCAGGGATTGGACCTCGGCGAGGTGGAAGTGGACTGGGACAAAACCAGTGTCGAGGGAGCGGTGTTTCTCGGCTGCAAATATCCATCGCTCAGTTTTCAGGAGCGTCTACGCGAAGGCGGTGCCCTGGTATTTCCCCGACTCCCGCGGCTGCCTTACGTCCCGTATCGCCCGAATCTCTACACCCGGGAAGAGTTGGGTGAAGGCTGGAGTGCAGACGAAGATAACTCAGTTGATAAGAAAATTTACGATCACTTCGAATCGAACGGACGGCACCGCTGTCATGTGCTCGAAGCTCTGGCTCAACGTCTCCACGACCATGCGATCGATGATGCGCTGGGGGATCTATTGTCCGGAAAGCTCGACGGAAAAGGGCCGAAAAAAGTCGTCGCGATTATGGGCGGGCATGGCACTCCCCGGACCGATCCGTATTTTCGAAAGGTGGTTCAGGCGGCCCGTGATCTGACACGTCGGGGCTATTTCATCGCCAGTGGCGGTGGGCCGGGAATGATGGAGGCTGCCAACCTCGGAGCCTGGATCGCCAATGCGGATGATGACTTTCTCGATACCGCGCTGCGGATCATGTCGAAAGCGAAGACCTACAAGGATCGTGACTACGTGGCGAGTGCGCAGGCCGTTCTCGACTTGCATCCGGACGGGGAGGCTAGCGTTGCGATTCCGACCTGGTTTTACGGCCACGAGCCCAGCAATTTGTTTTCGCCCTACATTGCCAAGTATTTCAGTAACTCTTTGCGCGAAGACGGTTTGCTGGCGATTGCCAAATACGGGGTGATTTACGCTCCGGGCAGCGCGGGAACCACTCAGGAAATTTTTCAGGATGCTGCACAGAATCACTACGGCACCTTTGACTTCGTCAGCCCGATGATCTTTCTCGGCGAGCAGCGCTACGGCGAAGAGACCGGACTGTTTGCCGCATTGCAGAAACTCGCCTCAGGCCGGCAGTATGGTGAGATGCTTGGGCTAACGGATGAACCCGATGAGATCGTACAGATGATCGAGCGCTTCATTCCAGTGAAATACGAGGGCTAGACTCAATGCCGCATCTCGATTTGCCGACCTGCCCTTTTCTGCCGTTGGTAGATGAGCCACTGCGTGCGGTGGAGATGCGCAAACTCGGGAAGGATCGTGGGCCGGATTTTTATGTCCGTGCTCTCGAGGTGGCTCAATCGCTTTGGCTGCAGGGCTTGCCGGCGCAGTCGATGCTGCTGATCAACCGGGCATTCGGCAGTGACTTGAATGGAGGTGAAGCGGTGCTAAAGGAATGGCCAATTCCCTACGAGGCGATGGCCTGGGTGATGGCGAATCGTGAGGAGGACTATTTTATCGGCAATCCGCGCCGGCACTTTCAGCACCTCGCGACGCGTATGGTCGAACCTCGCAGGCAGCAGCGCTCCTGGAGAGCCTGGGGATGCTGGTATTTGGCCTGTTCGATCTTTCCCGATTACCCGGCGGATGAGAAACAAATCCGTGAAGAAGGTGTTCGGGAACCCGAAGAGCGGGAAATTTTTGCTGCTCTCAGCGAGCATGGGCTTCCCGGCGAATCACAGCTATGGCAAAAAGTCGCGATAGATTATTCGTCCAGCTCCAGCAACTGAGATCGGTAATCATTGTAATCGACGATCTTTTGCTGCGTTGTCTCGGCGTTGCGAATCTTGGGCGGCAGTCCGGAGATGAGACCAAGCGCCTGATCGACGTAGTACGTTGCCAACTCCCGGGAAGTCCGGTCGGTGGAAGGCAGGCAGCGTGATGCGAACGCATAGGCGTCTGCGGTAGAGAGACGAAGCTCGGGGTCAAATGGACGCGAACGGGAGGTGGCTTCACGCAATTTGATTTCGTCCTTGAACAGATTCAAGGCGATATCCATTTCTTTCTCCAACATGTTGATGCGACCCAGCATATGCAGTGCCTCCATTTCCAACGACAGGGCACTTTCCCGGGTGGTGGGGCTTTCGCTTTCCTGCAGTCCTGCGGCCA
>JAHDCN010000450.1 GCA_020629815.1 Verrucomicrobiota bacterium | reverse complement strand
TCCAACCTGGATGATCTTTCAGTGGCTTTCGACCGGCTTTCTTTGGTCCATGTGGCTGGTTCAGGATTTGGCGAATATCTTCGTTTATCTGCCTCGACAGCTTACCTGGTGGGGGCTGGCGCTCTCGCTTCTCAGCATGGTCTTGCTGCAAGGCTACATGTTCCGTGAGAAAGGCGGCAAGATTCAGCATGTGGTCACCAACAAGACCAACACGGTCGATGTCCGCTCCGCGACCTTTATCGATTTGCTGTATGGCCTGGTGCTTTTGTTCTTCAAAGTGGATTACATTCCCAAAATGTTTGCTGCTATGGGCATGGCAGTTCCCTGGCCGGAAAAAATGCCGATGAGCACGACCTGGGTTTTCCTTGGGCTGCTGGCCGGTCGTGAGGTCGGAATCGCGATTCGCCTGAAAGTGCGCAGAGAAAACAAGGTGTCCAATCTGATTTTCCGCGATGCAGGCAAGGCCTTCTTCGGCTCAGCGATTGCTGTTCTGCTGGCCCTGTTTCTGCCCCTGTTCGTCACGTCTGGAAATAAGGAAGAAGCGAAACCTGAACCGGAAAAAGTGGAGAATGTGGAGGAGGAGAAAAAGGAGTAAATCGCAAGGAAAGGCGACAATCCTTGGGGCCTTTAGCCTTCTAATACTGCCTTGGGAACTTGGAAAAGTCCGCTTTCCGCTTCTCAACAAAGGCACTTCGACCTTCCTGCGCCTCATCGGTGCCGTAGGCTAAGCGCGTCGCCTCGCCGGCGAAGACCTGTTGGCCGACCATGCCGTCATCGGTCAGGTTGAAGGCGAACTTCAGCATCTTCTGAGCAGTCGGCGACTTTTCATTAATGATGCAGGCCCACTCCAGCGCTTTGGATTCCAGCTCGGCGTGTGGCACGACCTTATTCACCATCCCCATCTCGTAAGCATCTTGAGCCGTGTAACGCAGACCGAGGAAAAACACCTCCCGCGCTCGTTTCTGGCCAACTTGTTTCGCCAGGTAAGCTGAACCGTAGCCACCATCGAAACTGGCGACATCCGCATCCTTTTGCTGAAACACTGCATGCTCTTCGGAGGCGAGCGTCATATCACAAATCACGTGCAGCGAGTGACCGCCACCGACGGCAAATCCGGGCACCACCGCGATCACAACCTTCGGCATAAAGCGGATCAGACGCTGAATCTCGAGGATGTGCAATCGCCCGCTCGGCTTGCCCTCTCCTTCCTCATATTGGTAGCCATCTTTGCCACGTACGCGCTGGTCTCCGCCCGAGCAAAACGCCCAGCCTCCGTCTTTCGGCGAAGGGCCGTTCCCGGTTAGCAGTACCACTCCGATTGAGGTATCCTGGTGCGCATCTTCCAGAGCGATCTGCAGCTCATCCACCGTTTTCGGCCGGAACGCATTTCGACACTCGGGACGGTTAAAGGCAATCCGCACCGTGCCACCCACCACAGCCTTGTGATAGGTGATGTCCTCGAAGGAAAATTCCGAAACTTCCTCCCAATCTGATTCGATAAAAATTTCTGAAACCACGTCCAAAACTCCGGTCTGCATGTGCGTCTGTCAAACGCGGCCATTTTCTTAATTGGCACCTCGAAAAAAGCTTCGCTCCACACTGGTTATCGGGCAGATTGAAATCATGACAGTTCGCCAACTGCTTCCTGTTTTTCTTTGTACACTTTCCTTATCTGCCGTCGGCCAAACGGTAGTCGAAGAGAAAGACTTTTCTCCCGCCGAATCGGACATTCGCAATTATCTATCCGAAGAAACTTTCGATCTCACCACCATTCGTCTCTGGCCAGACAAAGCCCCTGACGAACCAAGACCGATTGGCGCAGAGAAGGTCGAACAGAAAGGCGAATCCCGAAGGGTGACAAGCGTCACTCAGCCTTCCTTCACTCTGGCAAAACCCAAAGATCGAGCCAGCGTCCCCTGTCCGGTCGTCCTCGTCTGTCCCGGTGGTGGCTATGGAGTGGTCGGGATCACCAATGGCGGCGTGGACATCATCAATTGGCTCGCCGAACGTGGAATTGCAGGGGCCTACCTCAAATACCGCGTGCCCAAACGCCACCAGGGATTTGAAATGCATCACCATGCCGTTCAGGATGGTCAACGCGCGATGAGCCTGCTTCGCAGCCAGGCCGAGCAGCTGGGAATCGATCCCGAAAAAATTGGCGCGATTGGCTTTTCGGCGGGCGGCAACCTCACGGCGATGCTGGCGACCAATTTCGCTCCCGAAGATCGGCTCTACAAACCGGTCGATAGTCACGACAAGGCAAGCAGTCGCCCGAACTTCGCCGCCCTGGTCGCACCGGCCTACCTCACAGACCCAATTGAGTCCGCCAATCTGCGCCCGACGTTGCAGCTGGAGAAAGTCGCTCGTAATCGCACCCCACCCTTTTTCATCGCTTCTTCGGTCACTGACAAGTTCACCATAGGCTCGTTGCACTTCACCCTGCACCTCCGCGAAAAGAGGGTTCCAACGGAAGTTCATATCTACGAAAAAGGAAAGCATGCGGACGGTATCAATGAACGTCGGGACAACCAATGGTTTGTGATGTATGAGGATTGGCTCAAGCGGATT
>JAHDCN010000449.1 GCA_020629815.1 Verrucomicrobiota bacterium | reverse complement strand
GCCTACTGCGTTCCGAATCCGGCGTCTTTGTCAGGCATCGTCATTGATGAGGTGGAGGCAAAGTTGGAAGGGGAGTGGCAGTATTCCACCCACACACCGCCGTATGTCGGAGTTGGGTATTTGTTTGCCAACAAAGGCGGCGGTAAAAATGCCGCGGCGACCTATCCGTTTCGGCCGCCAGCAGCCGGTCGCTACGAAGTTCAGGTCTCCTATTGTGCCAAGCCAAACCGCGCCACTCGAGCTTTGGTGAAAGTGACGCACGCAGAGGGAGCGGAGAACCTTGAAATCGATCAGCGGGAAATTCCTGTTTCGAAATCAAAAGGACCGGATCGATTGTTTCGCACGATCGGAACCTATCAGTTTGATCCGAAAACGAAGTCCTCTGTTCGTATTGAAGCCGTCCCGGAAGAGAAAAATGTGATAATCGCCGACGCGGTTCGTTTTGTGCCGGTGCGGTGAAGGCGAATCAAAGATTCGCAGCCTCGACCGGTTGCTCGACAATACCGGTGAGCAACTGACCCGGAAGGTGCGGCTGGAATACCTCAAGAATGCAATCCAGTTTCACGTGATAGACCTTCCCGCTCTTAGTCACCGCAGTAGTGATCCCGGCGAGATTGCCGTTTAGATCAAACAGTCCGCCACCCGAGTCGCCGACAGTGATTCGGCAATTGGTGACGATCTGGGTATCATTTTTTGTGAACAGGCAGATCCCGAAACGAACCGGAGCTTTGCGCTGTGGGTTGTATCCGCCGCCATGGCCGACAGCGACCAGAAAATCGGAAGCAACAGTGGAAAACCCAAAGCAGGGAGCATCCCAACGGCGCTGGGTCGAAAGTTTCACCAGAGCTACATCCAGTTCTTTTTGAACAGCGAGGACATTGCCGGTGTGGCGAATTCCTTCTGAATCAAACGCAATCACCTCAGAGCCCGGAGCGCCGACTGCGTGGGCAGCGGTGAACAGATGGCCCTGAGCCGAGGCAATGATGGCGCTTCCCGATCCTCCCGCTTTGGTTTGGATCGCCAAACAGGATTGCTCGGCGATCGTCGAAGTTTTCTGAATCCTTTGCTCAAGCTGCAAGAGCTCTTCACTTCCCCAAGCGCTGCCGAGTAGCAGCAGGGAAAAAGTGAAAATTAGAGCCTTTGCAGGATTCATAATTTCCAAAATAGATGAAATTATCACCTTTGCAACGCATCGGTGAATCTTTTCTCAGGATTGCGAATTTACAAGAGTGCACACGGCAGCGCTATTATGAAGTATAAAAGGCACGGGTGGTTCTTCGGCGTTGACTACTCGGGGAATGAAGTCAAACCATGGACTTCGACGCCCTGGGCTCTGCCTTTTACTTTATGAAGGCCGAGACTCTTTGTGTAGGCTGTAACACCTTCTCCGGCTTTCACAAAGTCACCCGAGACCACGCATGGGTGGCCGAGCTCACGGGTTAGCGTTTCAAGTCGGAAGGTCAGATTGACCGGATCACCAAGTAGAGTGAATTCGCCCTGACTCATACCGCCGTAGGCGACTTTGCCTGTATGCAAAGCGAGGCCGGCTGCAAAGTTTGCTTCTGATGCATCAAAAATATCAGATCTGTCCTGATACGTTTTCTCACACGCGGCCATCAAATCCCGGGCGGCTTTCAGGGATGATTCGATCGTTTGCGGATTCACTTTCGTCCAGTAAGCGAGAACGCAATCGCCAATAAATTTGTCCACCGTGGCACCATGCTCAGCCATGATTGCTTCGCAGTCGGAATACCAGCTGCCGATAATTTGCGCCAAATCATCAGGTGATATTTTCTCGGAGAGGCTGGTAAAACCTTTGATGTCGGAAACCAGAATGATCACTGGAGTGGAGCGGATCAGTGCAATAGTCGATCCGCCGATATCATCCATTGTCGGATTGTCTTCTTCCGTCAGCTCGCTCTGGAATCGAAACTCGTGATCCGCGAAATTTAGAATATCACCGGACTCCAATTTGCGGGCTGCCGTTACTCTTACCCCGTTCAGGTAACTGCCGTTGAAACTCCCCAGATCAAAAAGGTAAAAACCGCCGTCCTGCTTCCGGATCATCGCATGGCGACGGGACACCCGGGGGTCTGCGATAAGAATTTGGCACTCGCCACTTCGGCCTACCATGGAGACCGACTGCAGCTCGCCGGTTTCCCCCGTTTCCACGTTTTCTAACAAACCTTTCAAGATTGAAAAGAGTAAATCGGAAACAGGTAGCCGGGGCAAGTCAGAAAGCAGCTTCGGACAAAGAAATCGTTAGCTTTCCATCAGCTTGCTGTTGATGCGCTGATTGATGAATTTCTGGGTCCTGAAAGAGGCGATAATAATGGAGAGGGCGAATACTCCGTTGGCGATCAAAAGGATCAAAGATCCGGGCTTCCAAAAATTCAACAGCAACATCGAGATGAATAGGAGTAGCGTCAGCAACTGAAAGCCCAAAACCCTATGATGAAAGGCTTTGTCTTCCCGCTTCAAGATTCGAAAAGTTTGCCGATACACTCGAAAATGGTCTTCCGGCGGTATCGACTGAAAAGCAGGAAGTTTTCGGTATGGGGTGAATTTCATATCGAT
>JAHDCN010000448.1 GCA_020629815.1 Verrucomicrobiota bacterium | reverse complement strand
AACGGCAATTCCTATTCTTTCTTCTACGACAACTTTGATCCTCCAGTCGCCGGTTGGTATGACCTGACCTTTGATGCCGCAAGGGTGGGGGACTTCGAGGGAGCGATCAGCATCGAAGTGTTTGCGGGGAAATACTACTACGCCGATGACCGACCGCAGCCGCAGCGAATGCTCGGCGTCCTTTCCCTGACATCCGCCGAATTGAAAGCTCATCGAATTCGGGTCTATCTCCATCCGGGAGAAAATGTCTCGGTGCACTGCTTCTCCCCTGAAAATTTCCGCGATAAAAAACTCAAGCGTGGCGCCTACATCAAGCAACTCAAGGCCGAAGGGCCGATTGTCGAACAATGGCCGCCAACACCCTACAGCAAGCTCTTCCCTGATCTGTCTATCAATGCGCCGCCTCGCGCGACTATCAATCACTCGGACTTCCCGACCAACCTGGAAATCATCGGCGGCTCGCTTACCGTCAGCAGTTTTCAGAAGGGCATGGAGAAGGAAAAGATGCAGGACGGGAACAACAAAACCTTCTGGCACACCCGTTTCAAACCGGACGAAGCAAAACCGCCGCACTACGTCATTTTGGAAAACCCGTTGCGTGTTCCCATCGAAGGGCTGAACTACGCTACCTGGTCAGGCGGCAATGGAAACGGCCAAATCGAAGCCTACGAAATCCTCACTTCCGAAGATGGCAAAACCTGGAGCGAGCCCATCGCGGCAGGCGAACTGGAAACTCGTCTCGCCAATGAGCAGCCCATCGCGTTCGCGAATTCCACTGCAGCGCCTTTCCTCAAGTTCCTCGTGACCCGCTCCCTTTCCATCAACAAGAAGCAGTCCCTCGCCTCTATCGGCAAACTCGACGTCATCATTTCGCAAGATCAGGCTACCGAACGGGTTCCGATCACAATCAATTCCCGCTCCCCGGAGGATCTTACCTTGGTTATTGATCGCTTCGCTGAACGGGCCTTCGCCTCTGAACTGACCGCAAAAGAGCTGAGCCCTTATCGTGAGGTCGCCCTGGATCACCATGAGAAACACGGCAACTTCGTCGAAGCCGCGCGCGTCGGCTTCAAGGCGATTCTCTGCTCATCGCGATTCCTCATGGCTCCGGGTGAACACAGCAGCGCTGACTACGAACTCGGAGCCGATCTGAGCCGCACCCTCTGGCTCTCTGTTCCGGATACCCAACTGGCACAACTCGCCCGATCCGGCGAACTTAAAGGCCTGCGTCTTCGCAAGGAGATTGATCGCATGATCCAGGACGAGAAGAGTGATCGTATGATTCGCTCCTTCAGTGATCAATGGCTCAATCTCCGCTCGTGGAACAAGGTCACGCCATCTCTCAAGCTGTATCCGAAGTATGACGATCTCCTCGACTTCTACCTTCCCCGGGAAACCAGAACCTACCTGGCCCACCTGATTCGCGAGAATCGCCCGGTAAGCGAACTGATCGATTCCGACTACTCCTTTCTCAATCAGCGGCTCGCCCTTCATTACGGATTGCCTCCGGTGGAAGGGCAGGAACTGCGACGTGTCTCCTTCGCTCCCGACGTTCCCCGAGGCGGGCTGCTCACCATGGGCAGCGTTCTCAAAGTGACAACCGATGGTTATGACACGTCGCCCATCCTGCGTGGTGCCTGGATATCGAAGAACATCGTCGGAACCCCGCTGTCTCCGCCACCGCCCGAAGTCGAAGTTATCGAGCCAAAGCACGGCGAAAACGCTGCCTCCCTGCGCGAACAGATCGAGCAGCACAAAACCCGCAAGACCTGCTACGCCTGTCACAAGAGCATCGACCCCTACGGCTTCGCTCTCGAGAGCTTTGACCCCAGCGGACAATGGCGCACCAACTACCGCGTCGAGACCGCTCACAAGAGAACCTTCACCTATCGCCCCCAGGGATTTTTCAAGGAAGCGGCCTCCGTCGATGCCTCCGGCGAGATTAATGAGCAGCCCTTCGACGATATCTTTGGACTCAAAGCCGCCCTGCTCGAGGATCACCGCAAGATTGCCTATAACTATAGTAAAAAGCTTTTCGAATATACGACCGGTGAAAAACCCTCGCTGCCCCAGCGCTTGGCGCTCTACCAAAACATTCCCGAAGAGGCCGATCACTGTCGCCTCAAGGACTTGACTGCTGACGTCCTCATCTTTGCCCTGAACGCGAAAAATGAATAGGCAAAGGAATGGGGGCAGAGGAATGGATTTTTGTGTTTTTCCTATAGGCCAACATTCCTTTGCCCCCATTCTTCTGCCAAAACCTGAATAGAAAAGAGCTCACAACCATGCGCCTAACAAACCGACGAGACATCCTGAAATTCGGAGCCGCGCTCCCTCTGGCTTTGCAGTCGCTAGCCCTGCGCGGAGCGCAATCCCCGAAAACCAGCGAGCCCCCCAGACGAATCCTGTTCATCTGCAATTCGCTGGGCTTCTATGAGCCTTACTTCTTTCCCAAAACGCGTGGCGACCTCAACAGCTCCCGCTACCTGTCCGGAATGAAGACGCTGGAGAAAATGACGGTCTTCCAGAACCTCTACCACCCGGGCATGAACACGAGCAATCATGACTCGGAGAAATC
>JAHDCN010000447.1 GCA_020629815.1 Verrucomicrobiota bacterium | reverse complement strand
CGATATCTTTCGCGTAAGGCGTTTTTCCTTCCGGCCAAAGCGGCAGCTTTTCCTGAGCGGTGACGTGGAAGGTTAGTAGAGAAAAGCCCAAAATCAGAAATTTCATAAGATGGAGTATGTTTACTGACAAGTGATTGAGTAAGAGTAAATGGTATCACGATTGCGTAGAATCTTGAGTTACTCTATCTCTTCTTTTCCCCAAACCTCGAAAAAGTGTGTTCTGTCGTTTTCTCTTCAAAAAAATTGATGAAGCTATCGGAAATAGCGCAGCAATTAGAAATAAGGCCCATAGTGGAATTAAGAAGCCTAATACCCGTCCCAGTGGGGGTCTGGAATATCGGGTGACGTAAAAATCGCCTCTCACTGTTTCAAGTATTGAAGGACTAGCCTCAACAGGGCCGTATCCCATATCATCATCATATCTCTGATGACGGGGAATCAGATCGAAACTCCACCGCTTCGAGCTTGAATCAGTAACATATATGGACAGTGATCCCCGGATTCCTTTTGCTGCTATCATTTTATTGGCAGCGATTATTTGATAACCGGGTATAAAGAAGTGAATCCCAATCCAAAGCAATACTGTGAATACCAGTGGGATCGTTGATATTGTTGTATAAAACTTTTTCCGGGTCATAGATTACTCTTACATTCCCAACTCACGCTTCAATTGATCGACATCAGCCTGTAGATCGGAAACGGTTTGTTTCAAGGTCTCGACCTCCTGTTCCAAATCGCGTTTCCAGTCATCATCGACGGCGCTCGCAACTGGTGCGGGTGTTGAGTGAGTTGCTGCTGACGGGGGCGGAGTTGACGCGGGAGCAGGAACCGCATGTTCGTGAGAAGCATCTATCTCGACGCCTCCGCCAAGCAAATGCACAAAAGTGGGAACCCGATGGCCACCGCCGGCGGGAATTTCTTTTACCAGGGGATCCGGTTGGAATTCTTTCAACTCATCCAGTGCATTCTGAGTGCGCTCGATATCTGCAAACGGGTGCATTCGCTGGGTGCGTTGGCGCAGTTCACCTACAGTTTGTTGACCGCGGAGAAACAGCACGCAAAGCAAAGCCCGCTGGGAGTCTTTCAGATAGGGAAATTCGTTCTCGATGGTGTGCTTGTATTTCGGTACACGGGCTCCGGCCTGGCGCACCATGAGGGCGAGCTTCTTGAGGCGCAGTGTTTCGAGGGCGTCTTCGACTTCATCAGTTCCGAGGTCGGTGACCGGGTCACGGTTGCTCGACTGGTTGCAGGCGGAATGCAGGGAATTCAGCGTGAGCGGATAATTATCGGGAGTGGTCGCTTCTTTTTCAATCAGACAACCAAGAACCCGGGCCTCCTGGAAAGTCAGCTGAATCGCTCCGTCCGCAGCAGCTTCGGATTCCTCTTTGTTTGATTCGTCGTCGTAGGAGTAGTCGTCAGTCATATTATTTTTCACGGAAGGATCGAAGCACACGCATGGCGTCGCTGTAGCTGCCGTCTTCTGAAATCAGGGCGTGAACCACGGCGGTTCGTTTGCCAAAATAGGAGGCCGTCTCTGAAGTCGCCAGATCGCCGTCTTCATCTTTCCATTTCGAGGAAATCCAGGCAGGATTGCCATCTGTGGTTTTCGTGGAACCAATCTGGGTCCAACCATCCAGCCGATACTTGGCAGCAGCTTGATCACTGGCAATCTTCAGGTATTTCTTTCGCTCGGTTGCATCTTTGGGAAGACTGCCGTCAAAAGCGAGCACGTAGGCGGTCGGCCCAACCGAGAGGTAATTTCCTCCAAACTTGTTCCATTTTTGTCCTTTCGGAGTGGCGATGGAGAAGCGCGAAGTTTCCAAAGGTCCGCCAATTGGTGCATTTGCCACCTCATCCGGGTCCGGGATGTGGACGCAGGATGCGAAAAAGCAAAATAGGAGAAGGCAAAAGCAATACTTCATTCAATCAAATCTTGTTCATCTTCTTTAGTATCTTGTCAATCCTGTCAAAGCTTATCGACCTCTCAATCGACAAACTTCCCGGGATTCAAGATGCCATTCGGATCGAAGGCATTTTTTAGCCTTTGATGAACCGCTACCGCTATCGGTGAAATTGCATCGCCGAACCAGCGCTTTTTCGCCAGACCGACTCCGTGTTCGCCGGTGATCGCTCCGTTATTCTCGATGATCCAGCGAAACAAAATGTCGAGCGCTGCGTCGGCCTTTTCCCGCGCCTCCGGATCGGTATCGTAGTTCTCCACCATCAAGTTGGTGTGAATATTTCCGTCGCCGGCGTGACCGAAACAGGCCACCGGGATTCCGGTTTCCTCCTGCAGTTTCCGGGCGAAGTGAACCAGATCCACGAGCTTGGAACGCGGCACCACAATATCCTCATTCAATTTGATCAAACCAGTCGCGCGCAGGGAATAGGAAAAGTCGCGTCGTAGTTGCCACACGGCTTCACAGGCTTCGGTGTCACGAGCTTCCTCAACAGCAACCGGCCCAAGAGATTCGACCAGTTCTTTCAAATCGGCCAGATCGCGAAGAATCGATTTTTTTCGACCGTCGATCTCGACAATCAGGTGTGCATTGCCGTCGGGCAGGGAGTCTGAACCCAGAT
>JAHDCN010000446.1 GCA_020629815.1 Verrucomicrobiota bacterium | reverse complement strand
CAGGGGTTCGCCTTCCAGAATTTTCTTTACCCGATCCCAGCCCACGCCGCCGCGGAATCCCTGTGCCTGTCCGGAGGTCATCTTGTGCCACGCTGCGAGGTAGCCGGGTTGCTGCTTGTCTTTATTTTCAAAAAAGGCGCGGAGTTCTTCTTTGTCTTCGCGGTCGCTGTCCAAGGCGGCATTGGCCCAGTTCAGGACAGGCGTCTGCCCTTCGTACAGAATCGCTTCGAATTCGAACTGCTCGGGGGATTCACTCGAGACTTCGAGTTCCTTGAGCAGGCGGAGAGATTTCTTGCTGATACCGTCTGAACTTTCCACATCGCGGGCGAGCACGAGGAGCTTCATCGGTGGCGCGCCTTTCTTTGGCTGAAAGGTGGAAACGTTCACCCGAATTTTATAGGTGCCGGAAGCCGGCGCCTCAATCCGTGTCGGCCAGGTGGAGCTACGCATCAGGGTATTGCATTTCATCCCCAACCGGAAGGCGTCGCCTTCGACCTTGCCGGATGAATAGCTGATCGAAAGATCCTTCGGCCCGGCCTCATAGCTATCGAGATCCGGCGCAGGTTTTTCGGGGGGAAACAATTGATCCGCGACCAGTCGGGCAGTTTCGCCGTAGGCTTCCAGAAGGGGCGGCGAGAGAACCAGGCCTTCGCCAACATTGTCGAAGCCATGGTATTCCCGGTCAGCGGGAAAGCCTGCGGGCAGGTTGAAGCCGCTGATCCCGAAAATCGATTCGATGGTGGCTTTGTATTCGGCCTGATTGAGTCGTCTCGCCAGGGTTCCGCCAATCCTGGTTTTCTCCAACAGGGTCTGATCGATCCATGCCAGAAATGCCTGATGATCTTTTGCTTCGGGGCGCGCCTTTTTCTTTGGCGGCATGTCACCCGATTCCACCGCTCGCAATACGCGCTCAAACAGGTAAATCTGATCTTTGTTTTTCCAATCGACCTCGAAGAAGTCGAGATTGATCTCTCCCTTTTCGGTATCGCTATCGTGACACTCCAGGCAGTGATTCTCGATAAAGGTGAGCGGCAATTCGGGTAGCTCCTCAGCGATGGCTGAAGTGAAACTACAGAGAGCTACTGCGAGGTAAAGAAACGCGCGCTGCATTTCTAACTAAACAAGTGATTCAAATTGCGGCTCGCATTGGAAAAGCTGTTCGCTTCCATGCCAAGCTGTTGCATCAGGGTTAGATAGAGGTCGCCAAGTAAAGGTGCATTTGGCTCCTTGCGATCCACCTGGATATGCTGACCATGTTTGAAACCGCCGCCGGCGACGAGCGTTGGCAGGTTGGAATTTGCATGTCGGCTGGCATCGCCCATGCCTGAACCAAGCAGGACGATGGTGGAATCCAAAAGCGGCTCGCCGTTTACGTCAGTCTTCGATTTGAGTTGATCGAGGAAGCTGTTGAAGCGCTTCATGTGCTCCACCTCAACCTTGATCAGATCGGCAATCGCATCGGGATCGTTGCCGTGATGAGAGAGCGCGTGGTATCCCGCCTTCAGTGTCTCGCCACCGATGGTGAAAACCTGGCCCAGCCCGGAGATAAACAGGCTCATCACCCGGGTCGAATCAGTCTCGAGCGCCAGTGCCATCAGATCATACATCAGCGTTTCCGCCTCCAGTTGCAGCGATGGGGAAACCGGGTCGTAGGCAGGCATGGGATAGTCCGTTTCCGGAACCGGATCATTGACGCCTTTGATCTGGCGAGTCATGCGTCGTTCGACTTCGCGTAGAGAATCGAAGTATTCTTCCAACTTGGCTTTGTCCGCGGCGGATACCGAATTCTGCAACCGTTTTGCATCGTCCAGAACCACGTCGAGCGCGCTGTGATCGGTGCGCAGCAGATACTCACTGCGCGCCCGGTCTTCCGGTGAGGCGAACAGCTTGCTGAAGAGAACTGATGGGCGGTGCACCATTGGCAGCGCAACGCCCTGTTTGGTGTGGCTCATGGTGCGACTTGCCTTGCCCGCGCTCAGTTGAATCGAAGGGAATCGCGAATCCTGCCCGAGCTGATCAGCGATCATTTGATCGAAGGAATAGCTGTTCGGCGACTGGCCGCAGAGGTAGTTGTTCCAGGCACCATGACCATTCGGTGCGCGGTGATCGAGGCCGGAAAAAACGGTGAAATCCTTGCGGTGATTCTCGAGCGGCTTCAGCAGGGTAGGGGTTTTGTAATCGCTGCCCGTTTGCTTGGGGAAAAACTCCGGCTGATAGAATCCAAGGTAGGTGCCGATGCAAACGACGCGCTTTGCTTTGGCTGCGCTCGTGGTTGCCTTGGCTGGCGCGCCGAAAGACTCCAGGGCTGGCAGGGCAACAGTAATGCCAGCTGCGCGAAGGAAGTGGCGGCGGCTGGATGAGGACGATTCCGTTATCATAGTGTTAGGGTTTTGTACGCTCGTTTGCCTCGAAAGACAGGTACGCGATCAACTCGTTTGTATTGCGGTGTGGCGAGTCTGAAATTGCTACATTTCGATTCGACCGAATCTACTTATCGAACTATGTGGAGTTATAATTCCGTCTTTTGTTTGCAAAATTTCCGAAGATCGAATCTCAAAGCGGATACGAGGTGAACCTAAGAGGG
>JAHDCN010000445.1 GCA_020629815.1 Verrucomicrobiota bacterium | reverse complement strand
TCTACCACCTCGACGGCGGCTTCAATGGTTGGAAGGACGGGGGATTTCCGGTGGAATAGAGGCTTACAGATCACACTGTTTAAGTCGCCAATATCCGTAAGGATTGTAGAATAAGTCATCGTCTTCGTACCGATTGCATGACGAAGATGTTATCCGATAAAGAGGTGTGTCGTAAGCAACTTGGAAAGTGCCTCCGGTTCGAAGCCTATCTCCCGGTTTGTCGACGAAAAGATACATCGCAAAAATGTCGATTAAATCCAAAGCGGTAGAAACTTCTTCGCCCTCTATTTCAATGTCAGGTTGGCCTAGTAAATGGTTGCCGCAGGAATACAAGATTCCCTCATGTTCCAAAGGCCTCCGGACCCAACTGTAAAACAAAGAGGAGTCTTCCGTTTCTGTCGAAAACTTTTTCCATGCTTGTTTTCCGTGAGTGAGCCCTGAGCTTTCACCTTTGACAGCTTTGGCTCCAATCTCAAAGCTGCGCTCGACCAGTTTAAGGGAATTGCGTGCTTCGATTATGGCTTGTTCTGCGCGAAGTTGAGGAGAAAGAACGTAAGAAACGTTAAGGTGGGAGGAAATTGCGTCTTTGTCTTCAGTGGTCAAAGTCGGGTGAACTGTGCATTGGGAAACGGAGAAAGCATTGCTCATACGAGCATCGTGTCCGCACCCCGAGAACTCCTCATCGAATTCATAGTTGGGAAATTCGCGTTTACACATTTTGCGAATCATCTCCGGTGAATCGTGAAGAATGCAAATGACATTCCTTGGTAGGATTCCATCTCTCATTTTTGCCATATTGACTGCTTTTCCATAGAGTTGAAAAGCGATAGCCCTCCGCAGACACGCCGTTGAGCTAACTGCCAAATACACAGACACTTCTTGCCAATGAAGTGTTTCCCTCGAGCCTTTGCGGTGTTCGCTGTTTCTGCTGTGGCGACAGGCGTTGGCTGGGCGACGCCTGCAAACAAGAAGGCGTTTGAGAAACACTACGGACCGCTCCTGCCGGCGGCGCTGAATTCCTGCGCTACCTGTCATGTCAAAAAAGAGGCGCATGGGGCGACTTCGCTGAAAGAGTTTCCTCACAACGATTTTGGCCGGGCTGTGAATCTGCTCGACGGAGAAATCGCTGAGCGCCTTGATTCTCTCGCAGAGAAAGACACCGACAAAGATGGAGTGTCGAATCTGCATGAAATTCTGCTCGGTTCTCATCCGGCCCGACCTAACCCTGTTAGGTCCGGGACCCAACAGGGTATAGTCACTGACTCAACCCTGTTGGATCAGAAGCTCGCTGAGTTTGCCCGTTATCAGAATCGCTACCCCTGGCGTCCTTACGAAACGGTGAAGCGTCCCGATATCCCGAAGTCCACGAATCGCGATTGGCCGCGCAACGCGATTGATCAGTTCATTGCGGCGAAGCATGAGTCGCAGGGCCTGACTCCGCGGCCGGAAGTCGTGAAAGAACTCTGGTTGCGTCGGGCTACCATCGACTTGACCGGGCTGGCCCCGACTCCCGAGGAAATCGATGCGTTTCTACAAGACGATTCGGGCACTGCCTACGAAGCTGTCGTGGATCGGTTGTTGGCCAGTCCGCGCTATGGTGAACGGTGGGGCCGTCACTGGATGGATGTCTGGCGCTATTCTGACTGGGCAGGATACCGGGCTGCTTTGCGTGAAAGTGCGCGGCACATTTGGAACTGGCGCGACTGGATTGTGGAATCGCTAAACGATGACCTCGGCTACGACGAGATGATTCGCCAAATGTTTGCCGCAGATGAGCTCTATCCCGGCGATGAGGAAAAACTGCGCGCGACCGGCTATCTGGCGCGCAACTATCATCGCAATCGGGATCAGTGGATGGATGACGTCGTGACTCACACTTCCCAGGCCTTTATGGGAGTGACGATGGGCTGCTCGAAGTGTCACGATCATATGTATGATCCGTTTCCGCAGACGGACTACTTTGCGATGCGCGCGATTTTCGAGCCTTATCAGGTCCGCACCGATCGGGTGCCGGGTCAGCTCGATATCATGAAAGCCGGTTTGCCTCGCGCTTACGATGCGACTCTCGAAGCGAAGACCTATTTTCTCGAAGGAGGCGACGAGCGCTTCCCGGTGAAAGATAAGCCGATTCCGCCCGGAATTCCTGCGGCTCTGGGTGGGGAATACTCGGTGCAGCAAGTGAAGTTGCCACTGGAAGGCTATCGCCCCTGGCGACGGGAATTTGTGCAGAAAGAGCTGCTGGAGAAAGACGAGAAAGCTCTGGCTGCGGCTGAAACGGTTTTGAAGAAACTGAAGCCGGATACCCCGGAGAAAGCGCGGGAGGAAGTCGAGTTGCGAGTCGAGGCGGCGAAACTGAAGCGGGATGCGTTGTTGGCCTCTTTTGCCACTGAGGAATTGGAAGACAAAGGCGACAAGACTTCGGAGCAATGGAAAGCAGCTGCGCAAAAGACTTTCGATGCGCAACGCAAGGCGGCGCTGGCTGACGCCAAACACAAGATGCTCGCGGGCGAGATTTCCAAGTTCAAAGCCGAGAAGTCGATGGCTGCCGCCAAGGCTGCGAAAGACAAAGGCAAAGAGTCTGCCGCTA
>JAHDCN010000444.1 GCA_020629815.1 Verrucomicrobiota bacterium | reverse complement strand
ATTCCTGAAGGGAGTCGAAGTGTCGTGATCTCGTTAGGTGTGTTTCGCCTCGATCCTGACAAGTCGGTTTCCGACTTCTACCTCGATGCGGTGGAGGTGCAGCTGGTCGACAGCTACGAGCCGCTTGACTGAGCTATCCTTTGGTCTGACCCATACCTGTCACCAAGGGAAAATGAAGAACTACATCCTGCCATTCATCTGCGCGATCATCGCCAGCCTAAGTCTCTCCGCTCAGGAAAAGCCCAACATCGTGCTTCTCTACATCGATGACTGGGCGTGGAACGGTACGCCTGTTGCGATGGATGATTCCATGGAAAATTCGTTCATGCCGATCCTGGAGATGCCGAATCTCGAGAGACTGGCGAAGCAGGGCATGAAGTTCACCAATGCCTACGGATCGCCGCAGTGCGCCCCCGCTCGGGTCAGTGTGCAAACGGGGCAAACCTCTGCGCGCAATGGATTCACTCTCGTGCTCGGCAACACAACCGAAGACTATTACGACACTCGCAAAAAATATCGAAACCTGCCCGTCGTTCCCAACGTGTCCGATCCGTCGCTGGATGCGGATGCTGTTACGATTCCGGAAGCGCTCAAGCCACTTGGCTACGTGAGTGCCCACATCGGCAAATGGCACATGTATAGTGATCCGGCTGCCGAAGGATATGTCGTTCACGACGGCGATACCGACAACACTCCGGGCACGCCAAAAGATCCCGAGATTTACGCAACCGATCCGAAGTTGATGTTCAGTGTCACGGAGAAAGCGATCGATTTCATTGAAGATCAGGCCAAAGCCGGAAAGCCGTTTTACTGCCAGATTTCACACTACGCCATGCACGCGGGTTCTCAGTGCCTTGAAGCCACCCGACAGAAGTATGCCAAACACCCGAAGCTGCAGGCGTATTACCAAACGCTTGGGAAAAGGGCGGAAAAGCTTACTATGAAAAATGACCCGGCTGCCTGGCTCGGCATGGGCGAAGATCTCGATGGTCGAATTGGTGCCGTGCTCGACAAACTGGATGCACTGGGAATCGCGGACAACACTTATGTGGTCGTGGTTTCGGACAACGGTTATCGACATTCCGCCCTCGGTCTCACACCGGGGATGACACAACCGCTCCACGCGCACAAATGGTGGGCCTGGCAGGGCGGGATCCGTGTTCCGATGATCGTCAAGGGACCGGACGTGAAGCCGAACTCCGTGTTTGCGGCGAATGTTGCCAACTACGACTTTCTGCCCACTTTCGTCGATTGGGCGGGTGGCGATTCCTCCGGCTTAAAGGACATCGACGGCGTCAGTCTGGCTGACTACATGACGGGCACCAAGCCCAGTGATGATTTCACCAATCGGAATCTTTACTTTCACGTTCCTCACTATCGATCTGAGATTCCTCATTCGGCGGTGATCTCCGGCTCGAACAAAGTCATCCACTTTTACGAAAAACCGGACATGCCCATGATGTTCGATCTTGCCGACGATCCCGGGGAAGTCAGCAACATTGCCGGAGAGAATTCGAAAACTCACAAGAAGCTCTTTGGTGAAATGATGAGCTACTTCGAAGAAGTCGGCGCGCGCCTACCGAAGATCAATCCGGACTACGATCTCGCCGTTTATCAGAAACTCCCAAACTACGAGAAGCTCATGCAGTGGGGGCCTTTCGAAGGCAAACGCCCGCTCGAAGAGGATGAGTTGGTTGAGCAAACGCCTGTCGCGGGCACGCAACCGAACATCATCTTCATCCTGACCGACGATCAGGGCTATGGCGACCTTAGCTGCTACGGTTCCAAAGTCATTGCAACTCCGAACATTGACCGACTGTGCAACGAAGGTATGAAGTTCGACAGTTTCTACGTGCACAACCGGTGCTCGCCCTCACGAGCCGCTTTCATGACCGGTAGCCACGCGGGACGCACGGGCATTGGCAACGTGGTGTATCGCTGGGAGGGAAACGGGATCAATCCCGACGAAATCACCATCGCGGAGCTGCTCAGGGATTCCGGTTATGCCACCGGCATGGTGGGCAAATGGCATCTCGGTTCCTGGGAGAAATTCAATCCCGTGAATCACGGATTCGAGAGCTTCTATGGGTTCTTCTACCAGGATGATGAGACCAAAGGTCTGTTTAAGAATCTCGAAATGGTCGAAAAAATCAGCGGCCAGACCGACGGCATTTACTCGCCCAAGCTTCGTCAGGCCGGGATTGACTTCATCAAAGCCCACAAGGACGAACCGTTCTTTCTCTACTACGCTTCGCCGCTGCCCCACACCAAGTGGATTTCGCATCCGGATTTCGAAGGCAGCTCTAAACAGGGAGCCTACGGCGATGTGGTTCAGGAAATCGATTGGCAAGTGGGTGGTTTGTTGGACACGCTGGACGAGCTTGGCATCGCGGAAAACACACTGGTCGTATTCGCCTCTGACAACGGGCCGCAACTCAACGTCGAGGGGCATGGCAGTTCCGGGCCACTGCGTGACGGCAAGTGGACGAATTTCGAGGGCGGCATTCGTGTCCCCTGTCTGATGCGTTGGCCCGGCAAGATTCCAGCCGGATCGACGAACGACGAAATCACCGCCATCATCGACATGCTACC
>JAHDCN010000443.1 GCA_020629815.1 Verrucomicrobiota bacterium | reverse complement strand
ATTTCGGTGAACGCTGGGCGCGCCACTGGATGGACTGGATTCGTTATGCCGAGTCGCATGGTTCCGAGGGCGACCCGCGCATCAACAACGCTCATCTGTATCGCGATTATCTGATCCGCGCGTTGAACTCCGATGTTCCATACGACCAGTTGCTGCTTGAGCACGTCGCCGGTGATTTGCTGGAACAGCCGCGCATCAATTCCGAACTGAACATCAATGAATCGGCGATCGCCACGGCTCATTGGCGCATGGTGTTTCACGGCTTTGCTCCGACTGATGCGCTGGATGAAAAAGTGCGCTTCACCGATGATCAGATCAATACCTTCACTAAGGCGTTCCAGGGGCTTACCGTTTCCTGTGCCCGCTGTCACGATCATAAGTTCGACGCGATTTCGCAGGCCGACTACTACGCGCTGTTTGGAATTTTCGGATCGACACGACCCGGTCGAAAGATGATCGATCTGCCCGATAGGCTGGAAAAAAATAAGAAGGAGCTTGCCGCCCTGAAACCGGAAATCCGACAGGCGGTTGCGGCTGATTTGCTGGCATCCCTGGACGGCCTTCCCGAGCGTCTCGAGAAGGGCAAGGAAATGTGGAAAGACGCGAAGTCTCCTCAATCGCTGCTGCACATCTACTGGTTGGCCGACAAGCAAAAGAAGAAAAAGGATGAGGACGCGGTGATGAATCACTGGATTGGCCTTCGCAATGCCTGGGACAAGACGAAACAGAATCGCGCGCAATGGAAAACCATGGAGGCCAAGCAGCGCTGGGATCTCACCTCCGACGAAGAAGCGGAAAAATGGTTCCGCTACGGTAATGCTCTGAATGGCTCCACTGCCCTGGCCGGGGAGTTCACTATTTCTACGGAAAAGGACAAGGCCATTGGTCAGGTCCTTCCACGAGGGGTTTATACGAATCTTCTTTCCGATAAACACGGTGCGCGATTCACCTCTACCGATTTTGCGCTCGATGACGAATACATGCTGTTTGTTCGTGCTCGTGGTGGGGGCGCTGCGATGGTGCGCTACGTGGTGCAAAACTACCCGCGTCGCGGAACCGTTTTCAAAGTTGTCGGACTCGGCGAGAAAGGTCGCGACGATTGGAAATGGCATCCGTTTGATGTCAGCTACTGGAATGGCGACGAGATTCACATCGAGCTGGCGACCGCGCGTGATGCGCCACTTTTAACCAAAGACAACGACCGCTCCTGGTTCGGCATTCGGGAAGCGATGTTGGTCAAGAAAGATGCCGAGCTGAAACCAACTGCTGATGTGCGTGAGAATCAGGATGTCCTGTTTGAAACCGCGGGTGAGAGCGAAGTGAAAACGCTACAGGATGTAGGCGAAAATTTTCAGGATGCTTTGCGTGTTTCGCTGGAAAGTTGGAGGGACGGCAAGGCCAGCGATGCCGACGCGATCTTGATCGATGATGCGCTGGCGCTCGGCGTGTTGCCAAATGACCTCGCTTCCTTTCCCACTGCGAAAGCGAAGATCGAAGCCTATCGCAAGTTGGAATCTGAGATTCAGGCTCCGACCCGGGTTCACGGGCTTGATGAGTGGGTCGCTGCGAATCAACCTTTGTATGACCGCGGTGACCACAAGAAGCCACTCGAAGATGTGCCGCGTCGTTTTCTCGATGCAGTCGATCCATCGCCCTACAAAACCGATCTTAGCGGTCGCCTTGAGTTGGCCGATAACCTTCTGCGTGAAGACAATCCGTTCACTCGACGGGTGATTGTGAATCGAATCTGGACACACCTTTTCGGCAATGGACTGGTCGGAACAGCAGACAACTTCGGGCGCATGGGGGAAAAGCCAAGCCATCCGGAATTGCTCGATCACCTCGCCGTGCAATTTTCCGACGAGTTCGGCTGGTCGCTGAAGAAGATGATTCGCCAACTGGTTTCCACCGCCGCCTTCCAGAGGAACAGCGAAGCGTCGCCCGAGGCCACGGAGAAAGATCCCGCCAATCGATTGCTTTCGCATTTTCCAGTGAAACGACTCGAAGCCGAAGCGGTGCGCGACACTCTGTTGGCCGTGTCCGGAAATCTGGATCGCAACCTCTACGGTTCACCGGTAAACGGCAGCTCCTCCCGTCGGTCGGTGTATGTAAATGTAATTCGCAACAATCTCGATCCGTTCCTCAGTGTCTACGATGCGCCAATTCCATTTTCGACGACCGGCAAGCGCGCGGAAACGAATGTTCCAGCACAGTCGCTGACCATGCTCAACAATCCCTTTGTCGTGAGTGCTGCGAATCGTTTCGCTGGTGAGACAAAGGGCGATGATGTGGAGAGAATTCAGAAAATGTGGAAAGCGGCCCTCGGTCGCAAGGCCAGCCCTGATGAAGAGACTGCTGCAGGAGAGTTCATTGGTTCCCTTCGTGAGCAGACAGAGGAGATTGCCGCTAAGCGGGCTGAGATGGATCTTTTCATCCAGACTTTGGAAAAGAAGAAGCTGGAGATTTTGAGTCCTGCTCGTAAGAAACTACACGACCAACTCGCAGCGAAGCAGGATGCGCCGACCGAACCGGTCGATTTGAATCCGGTGGCCCATTGGAAGTTTTCCGAAGGTCTCACCGATCAGGTCGGTGAAG
>JAHDCN010000442.1 GCA_020629815.1 Verrucomicrobiota bacterium | reverse complement strand
CAGAACGACAGAGGAAACTCCCAGGGCAGAAACTCGCCGGAACCGCCTGATTTTTTCATCCCGTTTACCGGGTGGGTGAACAAGCCATAGGGACGATCAAAGCTCACGGTTCCGCTCGGCACACCGATAGTCGAGTAACCCTTCTCATGAGGGGTGTAAATGGAATAATCGGCCGGCCAGCGGTTATAGGCCGACCAGGTCAGATCGCTACACTGAAAAAGAAGGTCGCAGGCGCGGTCGTCCCGGACGATGAAAATCACGTAGCTCTGAATGTTTTCTTTCTCTGCCGTGAGCTTGCCGAGATAGACGCCACTGAGCCAATCCTCAGGAATCTCCAATTCCACGGAAGGTTCCCAGTTGCATTCGCGGACATAGTTTTCACCTACCGGAGGATCGGGCTGGGTCTTGCCTTCGAGCGAATCAAAGGTTCGCATGAGGCGCCCGCCATCGCCGTTGTAGTAACCGGTGCGGAAAATCTCCAACTTGAAAGTCGAGACCGGGTTGGTGCTCACCATTACCTGCAATTTCTCACCAGCACGAACGCTGTTAGCGGAGCAATAACCTTCGATCCACGGGCAGCGCCCGTCAGTCAGAATCTTGTTGATCTTCCCCGGGAGCTGGCGCGTCTTGGTAAGCTGCCAATCGCGGGTGCCGGGTTTGGCATTCTCTTTGCGGATCAGGTCCGACTTCGATCCGACCTGGGCAAAACCGGAAGCCGGAATCGCTCCCGCTGCCAAACCCAGGCCAGCACCAGCAGCTGTCTTGAGCGAGTCACGACGACTCACTTCAGATTGATTGTTCTTCTCGCCTTCCATCACCAAAATTTCTGAGTCACTTGTTCGAGTCGTTGCAGAATTGGCGAGAAATTCTGACCCCGTTCAGATCCCTCGTCGGAACATTTCGCAGGTTCCACTACCCGTACGGCTCTCATTTCAAAATCGCCGCCATATTGAAGTTCACCGTCTGTTCGAGAAGCCGCCTCTGACTCACGCCGGCATCGTCGGAATACCAGCGCGCAATACCGGTGATCGTTTGCAGAATGTGTCGCGCTGTGACGTCGGGATCGAGTTCACGAAGTTTTCCCTGCTTTTTGAGTTCCCGCATTGCTTTGCGAATCAGCCCCAGGTATTGATCCACCTTCTTCCAGATCAACTCACTCTGATCAGAATCGAGATGACGTCTCTCCTGAAAAAGAAGCGAAAACTCCAGACCGTGCTCGAACAGGCCGCAAACATGCAGCCGAATCATTTCCCGTAAACGCTCTTCCGGATCGGCAATGCCGCCAGTCGGCTCGATCACCTTTTCCTCCAATTCATCCATCGCATAGAGCAGGATTTGAAACAGCATATCCTGCTTGCTGCTGATGTGGTGATACAACCCCGCCTTCGTCATTCCCACCGCCTTGGCCAGATCGCCCATCGAAGTGCCGGCGTAGCCCCGCTGCACCATCAACCGGGCCGCCGTGTGATAAATCTCCTCATTGCGAGCCCGCCCCTCCGGCGTCGGCATCTGTTTCGTTGAAGTTGCGAGACTCATGGTTGTGACAATTTACCGAACGATCGGTAAGCTGGTCAATAGAGAAAATCATACAGCTTTTTCCGAGCACGAGAACCACAATCTTGTATTCTACACTTTCATTTCCTATGAAGATCTTCGCTTTCTTGTTCAGCATCATCATTTTTGCGCTTAACTCATCTGCGCAAGCCGACGTCCGCCCACCCCGTCCGAATGTCGTCCTGATCCTGACCGACGACCTCGGTTGGCAGGATGTAAAATGCTACGACGTCGATGATCCCTGCGCCTACGACACGCCTCATCTCGATGCCTTCGCGAAAAAAGGCGTTCAGTTTTGGCAGGGCTACTCCCCTGCCCCGAGCTGCTCGCCATCCCGTTGCGCGATCATCAGCGGCGTGCATCCCGCCCGCGCCCAGAAAACTCACGTAGTCGGAGGTCATCCGCCCTATGCCCGCAGTGTCCGCTCTCCGATGATGGATCCTTGGTACAGTGGTCGCATGCCGGAGGATACCTTCACCCTCGCCAAAGCGATGAAGGCAAACGGCTACACCACCGGCCACGCCGGAAAATGGCACATCGCGATCGATCACCACGCCTTTCCTCAACCCGGCGATGTTGGGTTTGATTTCACCCGGTCCAACCGTGGAATGCATCGCGGCATGAACGACCGTCTGACCGGATTCGCCACCACCGACAAAGATGATCCCTATCGCCTCGACGAGAATGGCTTCCCCTATCACGAAAACAATGAGGATGCTCTCGACTTCATTCGGGAAAACAAAGCCAATCCCTTCTTTCTCTACTACTGCACCTGGCTGGTCCACGCCCCAATCGTCACCCGCAACGAAGCGCTGTTGAAAAAATACGCCGAGCGAATGGGCGTCGAGCTCACACAAAAGGACGACAAGTCGATGAAGGGGCAGAAAAATCCCTTCTACGGAGCCATGGTCGAATCACTGGACTACTACATGGGACAAATCTTCGAGTATCTCGACACGACCGAAGACCCGCGCTGGCCCGGACACAAACTGAGCGAAAACACCTACGTCATTTTCACTTCCGACAATGGCGGTGTCACCGGCTACA
>JAHDCN010000441.1 GCA_020629815.1 Verrucomicrobiota bacterium | reverse complement strand
GACGACTGGGCCAAGGGCTACGCTGTGGTGATCCACGACGAATGTGCGGCCGGTAACAAGGACATGACTGTCCTGAAGCGCATCTTGAAAGCCCACGAAACCGTTCCTGCTGTGCACCTTCACTGTGCGATGCATTCGTTTCGCACCGGCACCGACGACTGGGCGAAGCATCTGGGTTTGCACTCCACTCGTCACGGTCCACACGAGCCAATCAAGGTCAGTTTCGTCGATGAAAAACACCCGATCACCGAGGGCATGGGTGACTGGGATATCGGCAAAGACGAACTCTACAACAATGCCGAGGTCTACGACGCCCATCCGTTGGCGATGGGGAAACAAACCTACACCCGCAAAGGCGAGGAAATTACCGACACTGCGATTGTGGCCTGGACCAATGAAAAAAGTGGTGCCCGCAGTTTCAGCACATCGCTCGGACACTACACCGATGTGGTGAAAGAGGATCGCTACCTCAACCTGGTGACGCGCGGTTTGCTCTGGTCTTGCGGCAAGCTCGGCGACGATTACCTGAAGCCGTTTACCGGTAAGAACAAAATCACTTTCGTTCCGAAAAAGGAAGAGGCACCAAAACCGAAACCCGCGCCGGCCCAGTCGACTCCGGGAGTAGCTCCCAAAGATGCCACTTTGGTCACGGCGACAGCGAGCACGATCCAGAACCCGCCCGGACATTTCCCCTGGAAGGCGTTTGATGGAAAAACGGATTCACGCTGGTGTGCCAGCAACGGATCGGTGCCGAACTGGGTTCAGGCGGAGTTTGATAAGCCTACTCAAGTCAGTGGCATGAAGATTTCCTTCGAAATGACCAACGGTACCTACCGTCACAAAATCGAGGGATCACTCGATGGCAAAAAGTGGTTCATGCTCAGTGATCACACTGAGACTGGCACGAAGGCAAAAATCAAACACGAGTGGAAACCACAGAATTGCAAAATGGTCCGGACCACAATCACGGGAACCAGCGGCGGCTGGGCCAGTATCCGGGAGATCGATATCTTTGGACCGGAAATTAAATCCATTTTCCCGAAGCTGAGTGAAAAGGAATCGGCTGAGCTGAAAAAGAAGGAAGAACAGGCGAATTCCCCATTGGCGAAACAGGGCAATATCACTCCGGAGATTTCGAAATTCACCGACCAGGAGCGGTCCGACATTCTCAAGCAGGTGAATGTTCCGGAAGGGTTTGATCTCACTCTATTTTCCACCTGGAAGGAAGCCAACTATCCGGTCTACGTGACGGCTGCACCCAATGGCGACCTTTACGTTTCCTCCGATGGTAATGGTTCACTGGGGCGTGAGCCGGGGCGCGGCAGAGTGATTCGACTGCGCGACACGAATGGCGATGGCGTAGCAGATGAAACCAAAGTTTTTGCGGAAGTCGATTCACCGCGCGGGGCAATCTGGTATCACGACCGGTTGATCCTGTTGCACCCTCCACATATTTCCGAATTTCGCGATACCAATGGCGACGGCGTTGCGGATGAATCGAAGAAGCTGATCGACGGGATCGCTTTTGGCTTTAAGGATCGTCCGGCTGACCACACCACCAACGCCCTCGAGATGGGCATCGATGGATGGATCTACATCGCCGGTGGTGACTTTGGTTTTCTTAAGGCTACTGGATCCGACGGCAAAACTCTTCAGCATCGCAACGGCGGAGTAATTCGCTTTCGTCCGGACGGCTCTGATATGGAGATTTTCGCCACCGGAACCCGCAACATCCTCGGCACGCCGATCAGTCCAACCCTGGAACTGTTCGCCCGCGACAACACCAATGACGGTGGCGGCTGGAATGTGCGCTTTCATCATTTCTCCGGTCTGGTCGATCACGGCTACCCGAGGATGTATAAGAATTTCCCCAACGAACACGTGCAGCCACTGGCGGACTACGGTGGTGGCTCCGGATGTGGCTCGGTCTATCTGAGCGAACCGGGATTCCCCGATGAGTGGAACAACGCACCGCTAACCTGCGACTGGGGCACCGGTGCCCTCTGGCATCACACGGTGAAATCAAATGGAGCCAGCTACGATGAGATCACCGAACCGAAGAAGTTCATCGCCATGCCGCGGCCGACCGATGCCGATGTCGATGGGCTGAGTGCCGTTTATCAGGCAAGCTGGAAAGGACCTGCGACATTCAAATGGGAGGGACCGGAAACCGGTTTCATCGTCAAGGTAACTCCGGGCGGCTACCAGCCGAAGCCTCTTCCTGATTTTGCCAAAGCCAGTGGGGCTGAATTGGTCAAAGTAATCGCGGAATCACCCAGTCAGGTTCGCCGGATCGCCGCCCAACAGGCTTTGTTAGTTCGAGGTGAAGCGGACAAGCAAAAGGACGCCATTCTCGCTGCAGCCGAAAATGGTAACCTCGCCGAGCCAAACCGGATCGCTGCTTTGTTCACTCTTTCGCAAATGGGCCTGAAAGGGAAGAACCGTGACCTGGTGGATAAGGTTGCCAACATTGCCTCCGATCATCGGATTCAGGCACAAGCGATCCGGGCAGTGAGTGACATGACCTGGCAGGAAGGCACCGAGCGTCAAGCTGCCGTGGTCCGCATCGGACTCGAAAGCGACGATCCACGAGCTCAGCGCGAAAGCCTGATCGCT